>JBKOZA010000459.1:0-3159 GCA_046725675.1 Candidatus Methylomirabilota bacterium | reverse complement strand
GGGGCACGGCGGTCGAGCACCTCCCGCATGGCGGCGACGTGGGCCGGCGTGGTACCGCAGCAGCCGCCGACGAGCCGGGCGCCGGCCTCGATCATGCGGCCGGCATATTCGGCCATGTAGGCCGGTGACGACAGATAGATGAGCCGCTCGCCGATGCGGCTGGGCAGGCCGGCGTTGGGCTGGATCGCCAGCGGCACCCCGCCCGCCACCGGCAGCATGCGCTCGAGCACGTCGTACAGAACGGAGGAGCCGACCGAGCAGTTGGCGCCGAACGCCTCCACCCCGAGCGCGCCGAGGTGGCGGGCGACCTCCTCGGGGGAGAAGCCGGTGAACGTCACTCCCTCGTCGGTGAACGCCATCTGCGCCACGACGGGCAGGTCCGTCACCGAGCGCACGGCCTCCAACGCCAGCGCGATCTCGGTCAGGTCCGAGAACGTCTCGACCACGAAGCCGTCGACGCCTCCCTCCAGCAACGCCTCCGCCTGCTCGCGGAAGGCGTCCCGGGCGTCGTCGGCCGACAGCGTGCCGAGCGGCGCCAGGTACTTGCCGCTGGGCCCGATCGAGCCCAGCACGTAGACGTCGCGCCCGCTGCTCTCGCGCACGTCGCGGGCGAGCTTCACGCCGGCCCGGTTGATCTCGCGCACGCGGTCGTGCAGGCCGTGCACGGCCAGCTTGAAGCGGTTCGCGCCGAACGTGTTGGTCTCGATGCAGTCGGCCCCGGCGGCGATGTACTCGGCGTGGACGGCCTGCACGAGCGACGCGCGGTTCAGGTTCAGCACGTCGAAGCACGCGTCGGGCGACACGCCGCGCGCGTAGAGCACGGTGCCCATCGCGCCATCGCAGAGGACGGGCTCGCCGCGCAGGCGTCGGCTAAACGCGTGCGGCATGCGGGTCTCGCAGGGCGGCCAGGAGGCGGGCCACGACCCGGTCGACGCCGAGCCCGGCGGTGTCCACGATCAGGTGGGCGCCGGCGTAGAACGGCTCGCGGGCGCGGTAGAGCGCCTCGAGCTCCTGCGGGGTGCGGCCGTCGAGCATCGGGCGGGCACCCGTCCGACGCGCCCGGGCCAGTTGCTGGGCGAGGTCGCCGCGCAGCCACACGACGGTGCCGAGCTCGCGCAGGGCCTCCATACGGCCTTCGCGGCACGGCAACCCACCGCCGGTGGCGATCACCTGGCCCGACTTGAGGCGCAACGCCGCCAGAGCGTCGCCCTCCAGCCGGCGAAAGGCGTCCTCGCCGTCGTGCCGGAAGATCTCGGGAATCGAGCGGCCGTCGCGGGCGACGATCATGTCGTCGGTCTCCACGAAGCAGCGCCCCAGCCGGCGAGCGAGCAGACGGCCGCACACGGACTTGCCCGCCCCCATGAAACCGACAAGCACGACGTTGTCGGCCGACACAGTCGCCATCCTATCACTGCGGGCGGGACGGCCGGCCAGTGTCCGGCCGCCCGGGGACTCCGGGCGGCCGGACGCGGGAAGCTCAGGCCTTGGCGCGGATGGCCGCGAGGACGCGGTCCGGCAGCAGCGGGACCTGGCGCACGCGGGCCCCGGTGGCGGCGAAGATGGCGTTGCTGAGCGCCGGCGCCACCGTCGTGGTGCCCGGCTCGCCCAGACCGGTGGGGAACTCGGTGGAGGGAACGACGTGGACCTCGACCTCCGGCGCCTCGTTCATCCGGAGCACCTGGTAGTCGTGGAAATTCGACTGGACCAGGGCGCCGCTGGCGACGGTGCCACGCTCGCGTAGCGCGTTGCTGACGCCGAAGAGGATCGAGCCTTCGATCTGGGCCCGGGCCCCGTCGGGATTGACGACGATGCCGCAGTCCACGGCGCAGACGATCTTCTCGATCTGCACGGCGCCGTTGGACGGATCGACCCTGGCCTGCACCACCGAGGCGGTCCAGGTGGGCGTCTTCTTCTCCTGGGCGCTGACGCAGGCCACGCCCCGGCCGGTATTGGGCGGCAGCGGCGTCCCCCACCCGGCCTTGTCGGCGGCGAGCCTGAGCACCTTGGCCAGGCGCGGCGCGCCGCTCAGCATCGACAGACGGTACTCCACCGGATCCTGACCCGCCAGCTTGGCGAGCTCGTCCATGAACGTCTCGACCGCGAAGAACGTGTAGTTCGGCGCGACGGCCCGCACGTAGCCGACCGAGATGCCGGTCTCGACCGGCACCGCCCGCACGACCTGGTTGGGGATGTCGTAGACGTGGTCGGCCCCGTTGAGCGCGAACTGGTCGAGGCCCTTCTTGTCGACGAAATCCGGCCCCCACCGCTTGCCGGGGTGCGAGGCCACCAGCGTGTTCTCCCAGGCGACGATCTTGCCGTCGCCGGCCAGGCCCGCCTTGACCACCTGCAGTGTCGCCGAGCGGTAGAAGTCGCGCCGCAGATCCTCCTCGCGCGAGCGGATGAGCTTGACGGGACGCTTGACCTCCCGCGCGATCAGCGCGGTTTCGAGCATGATGTCGGGCTCCAGGCGCCGGCCGAAGCCGCCCCCGAGATAGTGCTGGTGCAGGCGGATCTTGGCGGCGTCGACCTTCAGGACGGCGGCCAGCGTGCCGACCGCGAAGGTCTGGAACTGGCTGCCCGTGTAGATGTGATAGACGCCGTCCTTGTCGATGTGGGCCAGGCAGTTCATCGGCTCCATCTGCATGTGGGCCACGTAGTCGGTCGTGAACGTCGCCTCGTGGCGCTTGCCGGCGCCGGCCATGGCAGCCTTGACGTCGCCCTGCTCGTGCCAGGCCGCCGCGCCCGGATCGTCCTTGGCCTTGGTGAAGCTGGCGAAGATCGTTTCGGTGCTGACGCCGGCGTGAGGGCCCGGATCCCAGGTGACCTTGAGGGCGTCGCGCGCCTTCACGGCCGCCTCGTACGACGTGGCGACGACGCCGACGAGCTGCGGGAGATTGATCGTGGCGACGTACCCCTTGACCTTCTTGGCGCCGCTGTCGTCGACCGCCGTGTGCTTGCCCCCCTCGCGAGTGGGCGGGTAGGCGACCTTGGCGTAGACCATGTTGGGCAGGAAGGTGTCGATGCCGAACTTCGCCCGGCCGTTGGTCTTCTCGGGGATGTCCAGGCGCTGGACCCACTGGCCCACCAGTCGATACTCGCCGGGCTTCTTGAGCGTGAGCTTCTTGAGGTCGTCCTCGGTGAACGTCTTGCTGATCGGCA
>JBKOZA010000458.1:0-1756 GCA_046725675.1 Candidatus Methylomirabilota bacterium | reverse complement strand
CCGTCGCTGCTGGCGCGGGCGGATCAGGTGATCGAGTAACCCATGAGCGTGGCGCTCACCCACGCAGCATGAAAATGGGGCTATCCTGGGATGGCCGCCGGCTGGTTGACGTCGTCTTCACTACTTGGTACCGCGAGTCCGCGATTGAGTATGACGTGGGAGCCGTTCGGCACCCCGCATTGTTGCCTGAGAGCACGACGAGCAGAGTCGTCACCAGCAAGGCTCCTCCGGTCGGCGGTCAACGCGTGACCGAGGAGGCGGACCATGGATCGACAGTTGGAGCGCTGCTGCGGCCTGGACGTCCATAAGGACACGATCGCAGCCTGTGTGCGGATCGGCGGGCCCAGCGGCCGTGCCGCGCAGCACGTGCAGACCTTCCGCACGACGACGGCCGATCTCCTGGTGCTCCGGGACTGGTTAGCGGCCCATGGAGTGACGCATGTGGCGATGGAAAGCACCGGCGTGTATTGGAAGCCGGTGTACTACGCGCTGGAGAGTGACTTCACCTGCCTGCTCGTCAACGCCGCGCACATCAAGCAGGTCCCGGGGCGGAAGACGGACGTCCATGACTGCGTGTGGATCGCCCAATTGCTGGAGCATGGGTTGCTGCGGGGCAGCTTCGTGCCGCCGGTGCCAATCCGGGAGCTACGCGACCTCACGCGGTACCGTAAGGCGCTGATCCAAGATCGCACCCGCGTGGCGAACCGGCTCCACAAAGCCTTGGAGGACGCCGGCGTCAAGCTGGCCTCGGTGGCCAGCGATATCCTCGGCGTCTCGGGACGCGCGATGCTCGCGGCCCTCGCCCAGGGCACCACCGATCCCGAGATCCTAGCCGAGCTCGCTCGAGGCCGGCTGCGCGGGAAGCTTCCGGCGCTGCGCACTGCGCTCGCTGGCCGGTTTCGGTCGCACCATGCATTCCTCGTGGGGCAGCTGTTGGCCCACCTGGACTACATCGACGAGGCGATCGCCACCCTGAGCACCGAGATTGAGAGTCGCCTGGCCCCGTTTGCCGACCAGCTGACCAGGCTGGATAGCATTCCAGGGATCAACCGGCGTACGGCGGAGGTGATCATTGCCGAGGTGGGCGTGGACATGAGCGTCTTCCCCAGCGCGGCCCACCTCGCGAGCTGGGCGGCCCTCTGTCCAGGGAACAACGAGAGCGCGGGCAAGCACAAATCGGGGAAGACTCGGAAGGGGAACCGCTGGCTACGGAACGCGCTGATCGAAGCGGCCGCCGGCGCCAGTCGGGCCAAGGACAGCGCGTTGCAGGCGCGGTTTCGCCGCGTCCTCCGCCACCGTGGTCCGAAGAAGGCGGTCGTCGCTCTGGCCCACGCGCTGTTACGTATCGCCTATCATGTCTTGGCTCACGGGACGACATATCGAGAACTGGGCGCAGACTACTCTGACCGCCGTCACACCCAGCGCCTCACTCGTCGCGCGATTCGCTTGCTGGAAGGCCAAGGCTACCGCGTCACCCTCGAGCCCGCGGCATGAGCGCGCAGTCTGTGCTCATGTCATTTTCTGAGCAGTAGTGGACCGCCGCCGCTTCCTGCTGACCGCGCTGGCCGGTGCGCTCGCGGCGCCGCTCGTCGCCGAGGCGCCGCCAGCCGGGAAGGTCCATCGCATCGGGCTCATCGGCGTCGACACGGCCGAGGAGCCGGGACATGCCGCTCTCCGTGAAGGACTTCGCGCCCTCGGCTACGAGGAAGGCAAGAACCTCGTGATCGAGTACCGGGGGGCGGAAGGTCAATACGAC
>JBKOZA010000457.1:0-1831 GCA_046725675.1 Candidatus Methylomirabilota bacterium | reverse complement strand
GGCTGCGGCGCGCGCTCTTGGCCGTGGTGACGCTCACCGCGCTTCGCGTGTGGTGGGACCTGCTGCATCCGTGACGCCAGGAGGCTGAGACCGCGGTGAGGTACGGCTTCGTGATCGACCATCGGCGCTGCATCGGCTGTCACGCGTGCACGGTGGCGTGCAAGGAGGAGAACCGCGTCCCGCTCGGCGCCTTCCGGACCTGGGTCAAGTACGTCGAGCGGGGGACCTTCCCCGACACCCGGCGGTACTTCTCGGTGCTGCGGTGCAACCACTGTGACGATGCGCCGTGCGTGACCATCTGCCCGACGGTGGCGCTCTACCGGCGGCCCGACGGCATCGTGGACTTCGACAACGAGCGCTGCATCGGCTGCAAGTCCTGCATGCAAGCGTGCCCGTACGACGCGCTCTACATCGACCCCGACACGCACACCGCCGCCAAGTGCCACTACTGCGCCCACCGCCTCGAGGTCGGGCTGGAGCCGGCGTGCGTGATCGTCTGCCCCGAGCGAGCCATCATCGCCGGCGACCTGGACGATCCCCGCACGGAGATCGCCCGGCTGGTGGCGCGCGAGCAGGTCGAGGTCCGCAAGCCCGAGCAGGGGACGCGTCCCAAGGTCTTCTACGTCGGCGCCGACTCCTCGACGCTGTCGCCGCCGCTGCAACGGCCCGGGACCGCGTACCTGTGGGGCGAGCGCCCCGCCGCCGAGGTCGATCTCGTGAAGATGGTCGTGGCCGCCCAGGACCAGCATTCGGGCGGCGACGGCAGCCTGAGCCGGGCGGTGTACGACGTGCCCCACGCCCCGCGGCCCTGGGGCTGGCGGGTCTCGACGTATCTGTGGACGAAGTCGATCGCCGCCGGCGTGCTGCTGGTCGCGGCGTTCGGAGACTGGAGCGCGTTCTTCACCGTGGCCGCTCCCGCGCTCAGCCTGGCGTTCCTCGCGCTGACGACGGTGCTGCTGATCGCCGACCTCAAGCGACCCGATCGCTTCGCCTACATCCTGCTCAAGCCGAACTGGCGCTCGTGGCTGGTGTGGGGAGCGTGGATCCTGATCGCCTTCGGCGGGGCCGGCGCCCTCTGGCTGCTGGGTGGGCTCATGCACCATCGCACGCTGCTGACGCTCGTCACCGGCCCCGCCGTCCTGCTGGCCGTGGCCGCGGCCGGCTACAGCGCGTTCCTCTTCGGCCAGGCGGAGGGCCGCGACTTCTGGCAGAGCCCGCTCGTCCTGCCGCACCTGATCGTCTCCGCGGTGGTCGCCGGCCTGGCCGCGGGCTCGCTGCTGGCGGCCGCCTGGCCGCCTCCGACGGTCGTGGCGCCGTGTCCCGAAGGGATCCTGCCGCCGAGCCGATGTCTGCCGGGACGCCCGCTCCTCGACTGGCTGCTGCCTCCGCTCTCGGTCGCCCTGGTGCTCCATCTGACGCTTCTGCTCATCGAGTTGCTCAGCCGTCACCCCGCGCGCGACGCCACGCTGGCCGCCCGCCTGCTCACCGGCGGTGGACTGCGCCACCGCTTCTGGGCCGGCGTGGTGCTGGGAGGAGTGGTCGCGCCGCTCGTCCTGATCGTCATCAGCACGCTCGCGGCGTCGACGCCGCTCGTCGTGCTCGCCGCCGCGCTCGCGCTGGTCGGCCTCTGGCTGTGGGAAGACCTCTGGGTCCGCGCCGGCCAATCCATCCCGCTCAGCTGATGAATCTATTGAAGCCTACCCCCGGCGTCGGCGGACTCCGCGAGTCGCGTGAGGAGAGAGATGGATCGTCCGAACGCTGAACCACTGCATCCGGCCGCCCGCGAGCTTCCGCCGCGCGAGGGTGGCCTGGCATCCTATCCGCCGGTCGC
>JBKOZA010000456.1:0-3370 GCA_046725675.1 Candidatus Methylomirabilota bacterium | reverse complement strand
CTCGAGCGCTACCGCAAGTTCCGCAGCGGGCTCGACGAGACGGTGACGCGACAGTTCGAGCGATCCTTCAAATCCTGACCAACGCGTCGAAGCGCCACGGGCGAGTCGACCGATGAGGACGACGGCATGAACGCAGGCGAGATCTTCGTGTCAGGCAAGTGGCAGGCGCCGATGTCCGGGGAAACCTATCAGCCCGTCAATCCGGCCAACGAGGAGCTCCTGACCGCCGTCGGCAAAGCCGACGAGCGCGACATCGACGCCGCGGTGGCGGCGGCTCGTAAGGCCTTCGACCAAGGCCCGTGGCCCAAGATGGGCGCCCACGAGCGCGGGCGGATCGTGTGGCGGCTGGGCGAGCTGATCCAGCAGAACCTGGACGAGATGGCGCGGCTGGAGAGCCTGTGCACCGGCAAGACGCTGTTCGATTCCGGCAAGGTCGAGATCCCGTTCGCGGCCGAGGTGTTCCGGTACTTCGGCGGCTGGGCCAGCAAGATCCACGGCGAGACGCTGGCGCTGCGGGACAACGCCTTCACGTTCACGCTGCGGCAGCCGGTCGGCGTGGTCGGCGCAATCGTGCCCTGGAACTTCCCCTTCCTGCTCTCGTCGTGGAAGATCGCCCCCGCGCTGGCCGCCGGCAACACCATGGTGCTGAAGCCGGCCTCGCAGACGCCGCTGACCGCGCTCAAGTTCGCCGAGCTGTGCCAGGAGGCGGGGCTGCCGGAGGGCGTCTTCAACGTCGTCACCGGCCCCGGCGGCAAGGTCGGCATGGCGCTGGTGCACGATCCGCGCGTGGACAAGATCGCCTTCACCGGTTCCACCGAGGTCGGCAAGGCGATCATGCGCGAGGCCGCCGGCACGCTGAAGCGGCTGTCCCTCGAGCTGGGCGGCAAGTCGCCGAACATCGTGTTCGCCGACGCCGATATGGACGCCGCGGTCCGCGGCGCCATGACCGGGATCTTCTACAACAAAGGCGAGGTGTGCGCGGCCGGCTCCCGGCTGTTCCTCGAGCAGACGGTTCACGACGAATTCATGTCCAAGCTCACCGACCGCGTCAAAACCCTGAAGGTCGGCGACCCCCTCGACAAGGCCACCCGCATGGGGCCGGTGGTCTCGAAGGCCCAGATGGAGACGGTGCTGTCCTACATCGAGGCCGGCAAGCAGGAGGGCGCGCGGGTGGTGGCGGGCGGCGGCCGCGCCGCCGTGGCCGGCGGCAAGGGCTACTTCGTCGAGCCGACGATCTTCGACGGCGTGACGAACTCGATGAAGATCGCCCGCGAGGAGATCTTCGGACCGGTCCTGTCGGTGATCCCGTTCAAGTCGGTGGAGGAGGGCATCGCCCAGGGCAACCAGACCACCTACGGGCTGGCCGCCGCCGTGTGGACGCGGGACGTCACCAAGGCGCTCAAGGCAGCCAAGGCGATCCGGGCCGGCACCGTGTGGGTGAACGCCTACAACCTCTTCGACGCCGCGCTGCCGTTCGGCGGCTTCAAGGAGTCGGGCTTCGGCCGCGAGATGGGCTCGGTCGGCCTCGACGGCTACACCGAGGTCAAGACCGTCTGGGTCGACCTCGGGTGACCTTAGCGGGCCGACGAGCTCTTCTCGAACAGCGCCCGGTACCGGCCGTAACCTTCGGCCTCCAGCTTGGCGAGGGGAATGAACCGCAGGGCCGCCGAGTTGATGCAGTAACGGAGCCCGGTCGGGCGGGGGCCGTCGGGAAAGAGATGCCCGAGATGCGAATCGCCGCCGGAAGAGCGGACCTCCACGCGGTGCATGCCGTGCGAGGTGTCCTCGTGCTCGGTGACGTTGGTGGCCTCGAGCGGGCGCACGAAGCTGGGCCAGCCGGTCCCGGAGTCGAACTTGTCGGTCGACGAGAAGAGCGCCTCGCCGGTGACGACGTCCACGTAGATCCCGGGCTCGTGGTGGTCCCAGAACTCGTTGCGGAACGGCGGCTCGGTCGCGCTGCACTGCGTGACCTGGTATTGTGCCGAGGTGAGCGTGCGCCGCAGCTCGGCGTCGCTCGGCTTCTTGGTGGTCATGACTCATCCTCCGGCGCGGCCGGCCGCGGTCGGCGCCGCGCTCGGTCCGAGTATACGGGAGGCACGCAGGCATGAGCGTCGGGATGTCGCCGGACTTGCAAACCGTGGCCCGGGAGCGCTCGCACGCCTACGTCGTGACGGTATCGCCGGACGGCGCGCCGCACACGGTGTACGCACCCGTCCGCTGGGAGCGGGACGAGCTGGTGGCCGAGGTCGGCGCCCGCACCGCCGCCAACGCGGCGGCCGGGCCGGCCGTGTCCCTGCTCTATCCGGTCCGTGCCGACGGTGACTACAGCCTCATCGTCGACGGCACGGCCGTCGTGGAAGCCGGAGACGACAGCCATCGCATGCGTGTCACGCCGACGCGCGCCGTGTTCCACCGCCCGGGCGTCCCGTCCGATCCCGCGTCGTCCTGCGGTGCCGACTGCGTCCCCATCGCCCTGTCCGCCAGGAGGTCATGATGAGAGAGCCCACCGTCGTCCGACTCGCCGACACCGAGATCGTGAAGTTCGGCCCCGACGCCCACTACCAGCTCATCCTGGGCGACGACGCCGGCAGCACGCCGATCCGCACCGGTATCCAGACCTCGCAGCCTGGCTACGTCGCCCCGATGCACTCGCATCCGTATCTGGAGGTCCTGCACGTGCTCGACGGGGTCGCCGAGGCCTGGATCGAGGGCGGCGAAGCGACGCCGCATCGCCTCGAGAAGGGCGACACGATCGCCCTGCAGCCGAACGTGCCTCACAGCTTCCGCGTGGTCGGCGACCAGGAGCTGCGCACGCTCGGCATCCACGCCTCCCCCCACCGCATCGCCACCTACAAGGACGGCGGCCCGACCGACACGCGCGGGTACCGCGTCTGGAAGGATTGAGCGCTCTCGTCATGCGTCTGGCCGGAAAGATCGGAATCGTGACCGCCGCGGCGTCGGGGATGGGGCGAGCCGGCGCGCTGCGCTTCGCCCGCGAGGGCGCGCAGGTCGCGGTCGTCGACGTGGACGCCGCCGGCGTCAAGCGCGTCGTGGACGAGATCACCAGCGCCGGGGGCGTGGCCCAGGGTATCCCGGCCGACCTCACCAAGGACGAGGACTCGCGCCGCATCGTGTGGGACACGGTGAGCCGCTTCAAGGGCCTCGACTTCGTGTGGAACCACGTCGGGCACCCGGGCCCGGCCGCCGTCGAAGGCATCGACATGAGCGCGTTCGACCTGGCCGTCGACCTGAACTTGCGGACGGTGCTGATCACGACCGAGGCGGCCATCCCCGAGATGCGCGCGCGCGGCGGCGGCAGCCTCCTGTTCACCGCATCCACGTCGGGCCTCCAGGGCTCCGCCTACAGCCC
>JBKOZA010000455.1:0-2664 GCA_046725675.1 Candidatus Methylomirabilota bacterium | reverse complement strand
CTCGAGCAGACGGGGCCGCATGCTGCTCAGGACGTCTTCGGCTTCCTCGATGACCTGCGCGTCCACGCAGCCGCCGATGGTGACGGAGCCCACGATGTCGCCGCGCTCGCCGACGACCATCTTGGCCCCTTCCTTCCGGGGCGTGGTCCCGCGCGTGTTGACCAGGGTCGCCACGGCCACCCGGCCCCCGGCCTGTCGCAATTCGTCAATGTGATCGAAGGGTTCCGTCACGGTAGGTTCATCATACGCTGGGACGGGGGAAAACGAAACGCGGGGTTGTCCGTCACGACGGCGGCGTCGTTCGCCCTCACAGGTGGAGACGGTCGGCGAGCTCGCGCAGCGCGGCGAGGTTGTGGGCGGCCGCGAAGTGGTCCACCAGCGGCAAGGCCGCCGCCATCCCGCGCGTGAGCGGCTGGTACGACGGATTGCCGAGCAGCGGGTTGAGCCAGATCACCCGCCCCGCCCGCCGCTTGATCCGCAGCAGCTCGGTGGCCAGCACGTCGGGGTCCCCGGTGTCCCAGCCGTCGGAGAGCAGGATCACGATCGTGCGCCGATCCACCAGGTGCGTCCACCGGCGATTGAACTCGGCCAGCGACTCGCCGATGCGCGTCCCCCCCGACCAGTCGCGCACGTCCTGCAGCCGGCGCAGCACCTCCCGGTAGGAGCGCGCGCGGAGATAGTCGGTCACCCGCGTGAGGTGCACGGAGAAGGTGAAGGTCTCGACCCGCGCGAAGACGTGCTGGAGCGCGAACAGGAACTGCAGCAGGAAGCGACTGTAGAGGTCCATCGAGCCCGACACGTCACACAGCAAGACCAGGCGCACCTTGCGCCGCTTGCGCTGGCGATAGCGCAGCTCGATGATCTCGCCCCGTGTGAGATTGGCGCGCAGCGTGCGTCGCAGGTCCAGCCGCCCGCGCCGGCGCACCGGCCGCCGGCGGCGGCTCACTCGCCGGGCCAGGCGCCGGGCGATCTGCACGGTCAGGCGGAGCAGCTCGTCGAGCTGATCGGCGCTGAACGTGGAGAAATCGCGCGTGACCAGCGCCTCCGCTTCGGAGGCGACCGGGACGCCGAGCGGCTCGCCGCCCTCGTCGGCCTCCTCCTCGTCGCCCCACCCCTCGAGCTCTAGCCGCTCCTTGCGCGCGCCCTGGCTGTCGACGGGCGGCTCGGGCGCCTCGCCCGGCGGCGATGGTCCGGCCAGCGCCTCGGCGACCGCGTCGGCCTCGGTGCGCATCCGCCAGAACGCCTCGAAGCAACGATCGAAGATCGCCACCTCCTCCGGCCGGGTGACGAGCAGGGTCCGCAGACCGACGTAGACTTCCTGCCGGTCCCCGAGATCGAGGTGCTCGAGCCCCCGCGCCGCGTCGATCGCCTGCCGCTGCGTGATCGGCAGCGACTGCCGGCGCAGCAGCGTCGCAAAGCGGACGACCGCGCGAGTCAGCGAACGGTCAGCCACGGGGACGCCGCGTGGCGCGGGACACTAGCTGGAGGCCTGCAGGAACGGCGAAAGGCCGCCCTTGCTCACCTCTGCGCGGAAGCGCTTGATGTCGTCGGCGTCCTTGAGGACGCAGCCGAGCGTCTCGGTGACGAGCGTCTCGTCGAGGTGGTCGGCGTGCAGCCCGGCCAGCGCCGTGGCCCAGTCGAGCGTCTCGGCGACGCCGGGGACCTTGGCCAGCCGGACCCGGCGCAGCGACTCCATGAACCGTCCGACCTCGCGGGCCAGGCGGGCGTTGATCCCGGGGACCTTGCGCTCGACGATCGCGACCTCCTTCTCGAAGCCCGGGTAGTCGATCCACAGGTAGAGGCAGCGCCGACGGAGCGCGTCGCTCAGCTCGCGCGTGCGGTTCGAGGTGAGGATCACGTGGGGCGGGTGCGTGGCCTTGATGGTCCCGATCTCCGGGATCGTGACCTGCCAGTCCGAGAAGATCTCCAGCATGAACGCCTCGAACTCCTCGTCGGCGCGGTCCACCTCGTCCACGAGCAGCACCGGCGATTGCTCCTGGGTGATCGCCTGCAGCAGCGGCCGCTTGAGCAGGAAGGGCTCGGAGAAGATCTCGTGCTCCTCCTGATCGACTGCGCGGTGGGCGGTCTCGTGCAGCTTGATGTGCAGGAGCTGCTTCTGATAGTTCCACTCGTACAGGGCGGCGGCGGCGTCGAGCCCCTCGTAGCACTGCAGCCGGATGAGGTTGGTCTCGAGCATCCGGGCCATGACCTTCGCCACCTCGGTCTTGCCGACGCCGGCGTGGCCCTCGATGAGGAGCGGCTTGCGCAGGTTGAGCGCCAGGTGCACCGAGGTCGCCACCGGGGCGTCGGTGACGTACTCGGCCGCTTCCATCAGCGCCTGGATCTTCCGAATCTCCTCGCGCACGGATCGTTATTGTACATGAAGACGCGCGTAGTCCTCGGGCGTGTCGACGTCGAGCGGCATCGGCGCGTCGATCGCCACGCGCGCCACGCGCCCGGGATGAGCCTGCACGACGGAGCGGGCGCCGGTGTCGCCGTCGAGCGCGGCGAGCTCGCCGAACGTCTCGGCGCCGAACAGCACGGGTGTCCCCTGCACGCCCCGGTAGACCGGCGCGACCACGGCCTGGCCCGTCTGCTCGCGCGCGCGCAGCAGCGCGGCGATCACACCGTCCGGCAGGCGGGGCTGATCACCCAGCGCGATCA
>JBKOZA010000454.1:0-2027 GCA_046725675.1 Candidatus Methylomirabilota bacterium | reverse complement strand
CGCAAGGTCGCCCGCAGCCGAGGGAGAGACTGGCGGGTTCATCTCGCCCGTATCGACAGCAGGTACCTGGGAGGCAATCTCAGCCGGATCAAGCGCGCTCTCTCCTGACCGTCGGTGTATCATCGTCCGGCGATGCCGGGCTCGATTCCTGCGCACGCGCGCGCTGTCGTCGTCGGTGGGGGCATCGTCGGGTGTAGCGTCGCGTATCATCTGGCGAAGCTCGGCTGGCGCGATGTCGTGCTCCTCGAGCGGCGACAGCTCTCCTGCGGAACCACCTGGCATGCGGCGGGGCTCGTGGGACAGCTGCGCTCCAGCCACAACCTGACCCGCCTGGCGAGTTACGGCGCCGTCCTCTATGAGCGGCTCGAAGCGGAAACCGGGCAGGCGACGGGGTTCCGGCGGTCGGGCAGCATCAGTGTCGCGCGGTCGGCGGAGCGATTGACCGAGCTGAAGCGCGGGGCGTCGATGGCGCGGTGCTTCGGGGTTGACGTCGAGGTGATCTCGCCCCGCGAGGCCGGCCGTCTGTGGCCGCTGATGCGCACGGACGACTTGGCTGGCGCCGTGTGGATTCCGCGGGACGGGCGGACGAATCCTATCGACACCACCCTCGCCCTCGCCAAGGGGGCGCGCAACGCCGGCGCCACCATCCTCGAGAACGTGACCGTGACCGGCATCCACCGCACGAACGGCGCCGCCACGGGGGTCAGCACGGACCAGGGCGACATCGTGTCCGACGTCGTGGTGAACTGCGCGGGCATGTGGGGGCGCGAGGTCGGCAGGATGGCGGCCGTCAACGTGCCGCTCCACGCGTCGGAGCACTTCTACATCGTCACCGAGCCCCTCGCCGGCGTGACGCGCGACCTGCCCGTCCTCCGCGACACCGACGGGTACATCTACGCGCGCGAGGAGGTCGGCGGTCTGCTCATGGGCGGGTTCGAGCCGGTGGCGAAGCCGTGGGCGATGGACGGGATCCCCACCGACTTCGGTTTCTCGCTGCTCCCCGAGGACTGGGAGCACTTCCGCGTGCTCATGGAGCAGGCGATCGTGCGCATTCCCGCGCTGGAGACCGCGCCGGTGCGACGACACGTCAACGGGCCGGAGAGCTTCACGCCCGACAACCGCTACATGCTCGGCGAGGCGCCCGAGCTGCGGAACTTTTTCGTGGCGGCGGGCTTCAATTCCGTGGGCATCGCGTCGGCGGCGGGCGCCGGCAAGGCCCTCGCCGAGTGGATCGTCGGCGGCGAGCCGAGCATGGATCTCTGGGACGTCGACATCCGACGCTTCATGCCGTTCCAGGGCAACCGCCGCTACCTGCGCGAGCGCACCACGGAAGTCGTGGGACTCCTCTACGCGATGCACTGGCCCTTCCGGCAGCCGGAGACTGCGCGCGGCGTACGCCGCTCCGTGCTGCACGACCGCCTCGCCGCCCGCGGCGCCGGCTTCGGCGTGGTCGCCGGCTGGGAGCGCGCCAACTGGTTCTCGGCGGCCGGCGTCGAGCCGCGCTACATCTACACCTACGGGCGTCAGAACTGGTTCCCCGACGCCGCCGCCGAGCATCGCGCCGTGCGCGAGAGCGCCGGCCTGTTCGACCAGTCCTCGCTGGCCAAGTTTCTTCTCGAGGGGCCCGACGCGACCGCCACGCTGCAGCGTCTCTGCGCCAACGACGTCGACGTGGCGGCCGGGCGCATCGTCTATACGCAGATGCTGAACAGGCGGGGCGGCATCGAGTGCGACCTCACGGTGACGCGCCTCGCCGCCGACGCCTACCTCGTGATCACCATCGCGGCCGCCGCGACCCACGACGCCGACTGGATCCGGCGCGGCATCGGCGATGCCCGCGTCACCCTCACCGACGTGACGTCGGCGTTCACCGTTCTCGGCGTCATGGGTCCACGCTCCCGCGAGATCCTGTCGCGCCTGACCAACGCCGACCTGTCGAATGCGACCTTCCCGTTCGGGACCACTCGCGAGATCGAGGTGGGCTACGCGACGGTGCGCGCCACGCGCATCACCTACGTCGGCGAGCT
>JBKOZA010000453.1:0-6279 GCA_046725675.1 Candidatus Methylomirabilota bacterium | reverse complement strand
CTCGGTGGAGCTGATGCGTGTCGCTGCCGAAGTCGAGCGCCTGCCCGGCGTGCGGCGAGCGGCGCTCCTCGTGGCCTCGCCGGCGAACCGGGACGTGCTGCGGTCGGCAGGCCTGCTCGACGAGGACGCGGCCACCGCTCGCCCCAACGATCTCGTCGTGGCGGTCGCCGGCGACGACGCGGACGCCGCCGAAGCGGCGCTCGCGCGCGCCACCACACTGCTCACGATCGCCACTGAGACCCTCGCGGGTTCGTCCGTTCGCGCGGCTCCGGCGACGCTCGCCCAGGCGGTGGCGGAAGAGCCGGCCGCCAACCTCGTGCTCGTCTCGACGCCCGGCCCCCACGCCACGGCGGAGGCCCTCAAGGCCCTCAAGCGTGGCCTCCACGTCTTCCTCTTCAGCGACAACGTGCCGGTCGCCGACGAGCTCGAGCTCAAGCGCCTGGCCATCCGCAAGCGTCTCCTGCTCATGGGTCCGGACTGCGGGACGGCGATCCTCGACGGCGTGCCCCTGGGATTCGCCAACGCCGTCCGCCGGGGCGCCATCGGCCTGATCGGTGCCTCGGGTACCGGGCTGCAGCAGGTCGTCTGCCTGATCGACCGGCTGGGCGCGGGCATCTCGCAGGCCGTCGGCGTCGGCGGGCGCGACCTCGACGAGCGAATCGGCGGACTCATGATGCTCGCGGCGCTCGATCACCTCGCGGACGATCCCGAGACGAGTGTCATCGTGCTGATCTCCAAGCCCCCCGCGCCGACGGTGAGCCAGCGCGTGCTGGAGCACAGCCGGAAGGCCGGCAAGCCCGTCGTGGTTTGTTTCCTGGGGGGTGATCCCGGACGCATCGCCGACGCCGGCGCGACGCCCGCGGCGACGCTGGAGGACGCGGCGGCCCTCGCGGTTCAGCTCACCGGCGGCCCTCCGTCCGCGCCCAGCGTTGCGACGGCGGGGGAGCGTGACCTCGTCGAGGCCGTCCTCGTCCAGGCCGCGCGGCTGGCGCCGGGGCAGCGCGCGATCCGCGGGCTCTACAGCGGCGGCACCCTCGCGTACGAGGCCGCCCTGCTCTTGAAGGACGCGATTCCCGACGCCGCGGGCCGCCAGGCGCATACGCTGCTCGATCTCGGCGACGACGAGTACACGGTCGGCCGACCTCACCCGATGATCGACTTCCGGCTTCGCAACGAGCGGATCGCCATGGCCGCCGACGACCCGGCCACGGCCATCGTCCTGCTCGACGTCGTCCTCGGCTACGGCAGCCACCCCGACCCCGCCGGCGAGCTCGTCCCCGTGATCGAGGCGGCGCGAGCCCGGGCGACGCGGGCGGGGCGCGAGCTGATCGTCATCGGATCGGTGTGCGGGACGAGCGGCGATCCTCAGGGTCTCCACGGCCAGGAGTCCAGGCTCTCCGCCGCCGGCGTGCGGCTGGCCCCGAGCAACGCGCGCGCCGCCCGCCTGGCGCTCCGCGTGGCGCGCGAGGCCGACGGCAAGGCCGCGGGGGAACGGTCGTGAGCCCCCGCGAGGGGGTCGCCCGTCTCTTCCCTGGCGGGGTCCACGCGCTCAACGTCGGGCTCGCGGCGTTCGCCGCGCCGCCGCGCGCCCACGGCGCGACCGTCCTTCAGCTCGACTGGCGCCCCCCGGCCGGCGGCGACCGCGACCTCGGCCTGCTCGTGGCGCGCCTCGAGGACGACCCCGACGATCGGGTCGGCGCGCGCGTGCGGGAAGCGAACGCGATCGCGATGGCCCGTCTCCTCCAGGCACGCCCGATGCTGGTCGACGTCCGACCGGCGCGTGAGGCGATCCCCGCGCTCGCGGGCCGCACGATCCTGCACGCGGGGCCGCCGATCGAGTGGGCGCGGATGTGCGGGCCCGTCCGGGGAGCCGTGATCGGCGCCATCCTCTTCGAGGGCTGGGCGACGGGCGCGGAGGCGGCGCGTGGGCTCGTCGACTCCGGCGCGATCGCGTTCGCCCCCTGCCACCAGCACGGCGCCGTGGGACCGATGGCCGGGATCGTGTCGCCCTCGATGCCGGTGGTGGTGGTGGAGAACGCGGAGGGTGGTAACCGCGCGTTCGCGACCCTCAACGAGGGGCTGGGGCGGGCGCTCCGGTTCGGCGCCTACGACGCGCCAGTGCTCGATCGCCTGCGCTGGATGGCCGGCACGCTCGCCCCCGCGCTCGCCCACGTGCTCGCCCGGAGCGGGCCCGTCGACCTCAAGCGCATCACGGCCCAAGCCCTGCAGATGGGAGACGAGTGCCACAACCGCAACGTGGCCGCGACCTCACTCTTCACGCGCGCCCTCGCCCCGGCGCTGGCCCGAACCGGCGACGGCCCCACGGCCTCCGCGGTCTTCGATTTTCTCCTGGGCAACGACCACTTCTTCCTGAACCTGTCGATGGCCGCCTGCAAGGCCGCGCTCGACGCCGCCCACGACGTGCCCGGATCGACCGTGGTGACGGCGATGGCGCGCAACGGCGTGGACTTCGGCATCCGCGTGAGCGGGACGGGCGAGCGGTGGTTCACCGATCCGGCACCGGTGATCGACGGCCTCTACTTCCCGGGCCATGGTCCGGCCGACGCCAACCCCGACCTCGGTGACAGTGCGATCACGGAGACGGCGGGAATCGGCGGCTTCGCCATGGGGGGGGCGCCGGCCATCGTGCGCTTCGTCGGCGGCACGCCGGCCGACGCCGTCGACTACACGCGCGCGATGTACGGCATCACGCTGGCGAAGAATCCGGAGTACGCCATCCCCGCCCTCGGCTTCGTGGGCACCCCGACGGGGATCGATCTCCGGCGCGTCGTCGAGAGCGGCGTGGCGCCGGTGATCAACACCGGCATCGCTCATCGCGAGCCCGGGGTCGGCCAGATCGGGGCCGGCATCGCGCGCGCGCCGCTCGGGTGCTTCGCGGCCGCGCTGCGGGCGCTGGCGGTCGAGCTCGGCGTCGCGGGCGCCCACCCGTGACGACCACGGCGGGGGTGCTCGTCGCGATCGGCGGCAACTCTCTCATCCGCGACGGTCAGCGGGGGACGATCGCCGAGCAGTTCGAGAACAGCCGCACGACGGCGCGCCAGATCGGCGCGCTCGTCGGAGCCGGCCGGCCGGTGGTCGTCACCCACGGCAACGGCCCGCAGGTCGGCTTCATCCTCCTGCGCTCGGAGCTGGTCACCGACGACCCGACGATCCCGCGACTGTCGCTCGACATGGCGGTCGCCGACTCGCAAGGCGGTCTCGGCTACATCGTGGGCAACGCGCTGGTGTCCGAGCTGGGCCGGCTCGGGCACCGTGACCGGGTGGCCTGCCTGCTCACCCAGACCGTCGTCGACGCCGACGATCCCGCGTTCGCCGAGCCGGCGAAGCCCATCGGGGCCTTCTTCTCCGCCGAGGACGCCCGTGTCCACCGAACGCGAGACCGCTGGGTCATGGTCGAGGACGCCGGGCGCGGGTACCGGCGAGTCGTGGCGTCGCCGCGGCCCCGGCGCATCGTGGAAGCGCCGGCCATCCGGGCGCTGCTCGACGCCGGATTCGTCGTGATCGCCGCCGGCGGTGGCGGGATCCCGGTGGTCGAGACGGCGCCCGGCGTCTACCGGGGTGTCGAGGCCGTCGTGGACAAGGACCTGGCCTCGGCGCTGCTGGCCGCCACGCTCGGGGTGCCGGTGCTCGTCCTGTCGACCGGTGTGGAGAAGGTGGCCATCCGGTTCCGGAAGCCGGATCAGCGGGACCTCGAGCGCATCACCGTGGAGGAGGCCCGCCATCACCTGACGGCGGGGGAATTCCCGCCGGGCAGCATGGGCCCGAAGATCGAGGCGGCCATCGCGTTTCTCGAGCGAGACGGACGCGAGGTCGTCATCACGTCGCCCGACCACCTGGCGGACGCGATGGCCGGACGGACCGGGACTCACATCGTCGCGGCGGGCTGAGGCTCGCCAGTGCCTGAACGATCGAGGAGGAGAGAGCATGGCGACGGTAAACGCCGAGCCGTACGAGTTCGAGTTCGACCCCCGGACGACCGCGCTCGTCATGATCGACTTCCAGCGCGACTTCGTCGATCCCGGGGGCTTCGGCGAGGCGCTCGGCAACGACGTCTCCCTGCTGCGCCGCGCGGTGCCGCCGGCCGAGCGCGTGCTGAAAGCCGCGCGGGCGGCCGGACTGTTCGTCGTTCACACGCGCGAGGGCCATCGGCCCGACCTCGCCGACTGCCCGCCCGCCAAGAAGGCGCGGGGCCGTCTGAAGGCGGGGATCGGCGATCCCGGTCCCATGGGCCGCATCCTCGTGCGTGGCGAGTCGGGCCACGACATCGTCAAGGAGCTCTCTCCCTCCCCGGGCGAGCCGGTGGTCGACAAGCCGGGCAAGGGCGCCTTCTACGCGACGGATCTTCACGCGATCCTCGGCAACCGCGGCATCGGGCAGCTGGTCGTCTGCGGCGTGACGACCGAGGTGTGCGTCAACACCACGGTGCGCGAGGCGAACGACCGGGGCTACGACTGCCTCGTCCTCGAGGACTGCGTGGCCTCATATTTCCCCGAGTTCCAGAAGGCCGCGCTGGCGATGGTCAAGGCCCAGGGCGGGATCTTCGGCTGGGTGTCGGATTCACGGCGGTTCCTCGAGGCGCTCGGCCGGGGCAAGTGAACCCGGGCGCGGGAGACTCCCATGGCGCGTGACGTGGCCGCCGACTACCGTGTCCGCTGGTGGGTGCCGGGCGACTGGAACGCCTTCTTCGGGCTCTTCACCAACGTCGTCCTCAACGTGATCGTGCTCACCGGGCTGACGCTCGGCGTGGTGAAGCTCCCCGCCGACGTCGTCTTCGGTCGCATCATCCCGGCCCTCGGCATCGCGCTGCCCCTGGGCAACCTCTACTACGCCTACCTCGCCTACCAGCTCGCCCGGCGCGAGGGCCGGGACAGCGTGACCGCGATGCCCTACGGCCCCAGCGTGCCGCACATGTTCATCGTGGTGTTCCTGATCATGCTGCCGGTGGCGCTGAGGACCGGCAATCCCCTCCTGGCATGGCAGGCGGGACTCGCTTGGTGCTTCGTGATCGGGATCATCATCCTGATCGGCGCCTTCGTCGGCCCCACGATCCGCCGGCACACGCCCCGCGCGGCCATGCTCGGAACGCTGGCCGGCATCTCGATCACCTTCATCTCGATGCGCCCGGCCTTCCAGAGCTGGGAGGTGCCGTGGATCGCCTTCATCTCGCTCGGCATCATCATGGTGAGCTGGATGGCCGGCGTGAAGCTGCCCGGCAACGTCCCCGGTGGCCTGCTCGCCGTGATCATCGGCACCGCGATCGGCTGGATCACCACGCTGCTGGGCTGGAGCGGCGTCATGGAGCCGACCGCGGTCGGCAAGGCGATCGGGCAGGCCGGCCTGTACCTGCCCATCCCTTCACGCGACGTCTTCGCCGGCCTGGCCGACATCGGTCCGCTCCTGGTGACGGCGATTCCGCTCGGCGTCTACAACTTCACGGAGGGGATGAACAACGTCGAGAGCGCCGAGGCTGCCGGCGACAGCTACAGTCTGCGCAAGATCCTGCTCGCCGACGGTGTCGGCGCCGTCGTCGGCTCCTTCCTGGGCAGCCCCTTCCCGCCCGCCGTCTACATCGGCCACCCCGGCTGGAAGGCGGTCGGCGGACGGATCGGGTACTCGCTGGCCACCGGCGTGTGCGTGGGGCTGGTGTGCTTCCTGGGGCTGGTCGCCCTGCTCCTGGCCGTGATCCCGCTCGTCGCGATCCTGCCCATCCTGCTCTACATCGGCATCGTGATCGGAGCCCAGGCCTTCGACGCGACCCCGAAGGCCCACGCACCGGCCGTCATCCTGGCCATCATCCCGAACCTCGCGGCGTGGGCCCAGACGCTCGTGGACGGCGCGCTCAACGCGGCCGGGACGTCGGCGGAGAAGGTCGGCCTGCCGGCGCTGGCCGGCTCGGGGCTCGTCTACCGCGGCATGGAGCTCCTCGGCGGCGGCGCGATCCTGGCGGGCATGATCCTCGGCGCCATCGCGGCGTTCATCATCGACCGCGACTTCCGGAAGGCCGCGCTGTACGCCGTGGTGGGCGCCGTCCTCTCCTACGTCGGGTTCATCCACGGCGCCAAGCTCGGGCTCGGCGAATCACCGCAGGTCGCCCTCGGCTACCTCCTGCTCGCCCTCGTGTGCTGGGGCGCCACGCTCCGGGCGAAGGCCTGACCGCACCGTGATCCTCTTCGTGAACGGCACCCTGATGCGCGGGCTGGCCCTGCACGAGAACCTGGCCGGCGCCGAGTTCGTCGGCGAGGCCTGGACCGCGCCCTG
>JBKOZA010000452.1:0-1693 GCA_046725675.1 Candidatus Methylomirabilota bacterium | reverse complement strand
GCCGGGACCGAGTTCACGCTGGACGTCGACCTGGTGCTGCTGGCCATGGGGTTCGTGGGCCCCGAGCGCCCCGGTCCCATCCAGGAGCTCGGCCTGCATCTCACCGAGCGCGGCAACGTGGCCCGCGACGCGAACTGGATGACGAACGTGCCCGGCGTGTTCACCTGTGGCGACATGCAGCGCGGCCAGTCGCTGATCGTGTGGGCGATCGCCGAGGGCCGCTCGTGCGCGGCCGGCGTCGATCGCTGGCTGATGGGCTCGACCGACCTGCCCGCCCCGCTCGCCTAGCGTCGGTCAACGGTAGCTCTTCACCGAGCCCGCGATGCACTCGGCGCGCGCCCGCTCCTCTCCGCCGAGCGCGTTCAGCGCCTTCCAGCACGCTTCGCACGTCGGATAGGACCGCGACGAGCCCGGCCGCGCGGCGGTGCCCCTGAACCGCAGCAAGCACTCGTTGGGATCGCGCGTGTGGGCGCTCTGCGGCGGCGGCTGCGGCAAGCGCGGCTTGGGCGGTTCGGCGGGCCCGGTCGGTGCCAGCTGTCCCCGATAGATCTCGGGCACCTGATCGCGACGGCCCGCGTAGTGCACGTTACCTCTGTCGTCCACCCAGCGGTACGCCGGCGCCTGGGCGGGGACCTGGGCAGGGGCCTGGGCCGTGGCCTCGCCGGCCAGCAGCAGCAGTGCGAGCACCAGCACTCCCCGAAGCAGTCGCCTCATCATCAACGTCGCCTCCCCGGAGCGGTCAGCGCGCGACGAGCGGCTGACCGACTGCCGCCCACCATGGTAGCGCGACCAGGGCGATCGCCACCCATGCCACGAACGTCATCCAGAGGCCGAATCGGAAGATCTCGCCGGCCGAGACGTGCCCGCGCTCGTAGATCACCAGGGCGGACGTGCTCTGGGCTGCGTAGTACACGACGGCATCGCCGGTGATCATGACGACCAGCGCGCAGACGAGCGCGTTGAGGCCGGACTCGCGCCCGACTGACATCGCGATCGGCAGGGCCAGCGCGAGGAATCCCGCGATGTTCGGCACCAGCGCCCGCAGGACGGTGGCGCCCAGCATCAGCAGCGCCACGACGCCGAGCGGGCTGCCGCCCAGCGCGGGCAGGCCCCCGACGAGCAGCCGGGCGAGCCAGGCCGCGGCACCGCTGGCCGCGAGGACCTGGGCCAGCGAGATCGAGGCGGCGATCACGAACACGTTGGCCCACCCCACCCCCCGCTCGAGGTCGGCCCACACGAGCGGCCCGAACCCGGGCAGCAGCAGGGCCACGAACGCCAGCAGGGCCGGCAGGGCGGGGTCGAGGTGGTGCCATGCATCGGTGAGCCAGAGGACGGACGCGCCGAGGATGACGGCGATGGTGCGCCACTCGCGGCCGGACAGCGCCCTCCGGCTCCCCGCCTCCGGCGTGGGCAGCCCCCCGGCGAAGCCCCGTCGGTAGAGCGTCCACGTCAGCACCCCACCCAGGAGCAGGATCGCGTAGTAGGGCACGGCCATCAGCACGAACCACCCCGTCCACGACAGACCACCGATGATCGCGGCGCTCATCACCGGCGTGATCCCGCCGGTGAGCAGGGCCGTCGAGGCCAGCCGGTTGATCGAGGACAGCGCCAGCATCACCGCCTTGGCGATGTCAGCGCCGCGCGGCACCGCGGCCAGCCCGAAGACTTCGTCGTAGATGTGGATGAGAATGCC
>JBKOZA010000451.1:0-2432 GCA_046725675.1 Candidatus Methylomirabilota bacterium | reverse complement strand
TGGATCGGCCCCAGCGGGTCGCCGCTCATGACCGCCTGCTCGGCCCGGCGCGCGGCCGCCAGCGCCGCGTCGGCGGTGACCGTGCAGAAGGCGTTCAACGTCGGGTTCAGCCGCTCGATGCGCTCGAGCACCGCGCGCGTCAACTCGACCGGCGACAGCTTGCGCGCGCGGATGAGCCCGGCCAGCTCGGTGGCGGACGTGAAGGCGAGGTCGGCGCTCACTGACCCGTGAACCCCTTGCCCTCGTCGGCCAGGCGGGCGAGCAGCGGCGCCGGCGTCCAGAACGCGTCGCCGGTCGCCTTCTGGACGGCGAGCATCGTGTCGCGCACCGAGCGCAGCCCGATCTGGTCGGCCCAGAACATCGGGCCACCTCGGTAGACCGGCCAGCCGTAGCCGTACACCCAGATGACGTCGATGTCGCTGGCCCGGATGGCGATCTTCTCCTCCAGGATCTTGGCGCCCTCGTTCACCATCGGGTAGAGCAGCCGCTGGAGGATCTCCTCGTCGGTGACGTGACGCCGGGTGATGCCCTGCGCCGTCGCCACGTCGACGATGATCTTCTCCACCTCGGGGTCGGGAATCGGCGTGCGGTCGCCCTTCTCGTACTTGAAGTATCCCGCCCCGGTCTTCTGGCCGAAGCGCCCGAGCTCGCAGATGCGGTCGGCCACCGGGGACTTCACGCCGCGGCCTTTGCGGATGCGCCAGCCCACATCGAGGCCCGCGAGGTCGCCCATCGCGAAGGGGCCCATCGGGAACCCGAAGTCGGTCAGCACCTTGTCGACCTGGTGGGGCAGCGCGCCCTCCAGGATGAGTTTCTCGGCCTGCTGGCCGCGCTGGTGCAGCATGCGGTTGCCGACGAATCCGTAGCAGACACCGACCAGCACCGGGACCTTGTTGATGCGGCGGCCGAGCGTCATGACGGTGGCCACCGTGCTCTTCGACGACTTCGCCCCCCGGACGTTCTCGAGCAGCCGCATGACGTTGGCGGGACTGAAGAAATGGGTGCCGATCACGCTCTCCGGCCGCTTCGTCGCCGCGGCGATCTCGTCGACATCGAGGGTGGAGGTATTAGTCGCCAGGACCGCGTCCGGCTTGGCGAGGCCGTCCAGCTTCGCGAACACCTCTTTCTTGACCGGCATCTCCTCGAAGACCGCCTCGATCACGATGTCGGCGTCGCGCACGGCATTCCAGTCGGTGGTGCCGTGGATGAGCCCAACGCGCTTCTCGACGTCGGCCGCGGTCAGGCGCCCGCGGCTGGCCGTCGCCTCGTAGTTCTTGCGGACGATGCCGAGGCCACGGTCGAGCGCTTCCTGGTTCATCTCGACGACGGTGACCGGGATGCCGACGTTGGCGAAGTTCATCGCGATGCCGCCGCCCATGGTGCCGGCGCCGATGACCGCCGCCTTCTTGATGTCCCTGGCCGGCGTGTCGACGGGCACGTCGGGGATCTTGGCCGCCTCGCGCTCGGCGAAGAAGAAGTAGCGCTGGGCCTTGGACTCCGTCGAGCTCAGCAGCTCGAGGAACAGCTCGCGCTCGCGCTTCAGCCCCTCGGCGAACGGCAGGCCGACGGCGGCTTCGACCGCCTTGATGATGTTCTCGGGGGCCCGGAAGCCGCGCGTCTGTCGCGCCACCGACTTGCGGAAATTGGCGAACACCTCGGGCTTGCCGCGCACCGCGGCCAGCTTGTCGTCGAGATCGCGAATCTTCTTGAGGGGCCGCTTCTCGGCGAGCACCTTTTCGGCGAACGCCACGGCGGCCGCCGTCAGGTCGCCCTGCACGATCTCGTCGATGAGACCGCTGGCGAGCGCCTCGTCGGCGCGGATGGGATCGCCACTCACCATCATCGAGAGGCCCTTCTCGACGCCCACCACGCGGGGCAGCCGCTGGGTGCCGCCGGCGCCCGGCAGGAGTCCGAGCTTCACCTCGGGCAGGCCGAACCGCGCGTCCTTGACGCCGACCCGATAGTGACAGGCCAGGGTCACCTCGAGCCCGCCCCCCAGGGCCGTGCCGTGGACCGCCGCCACCACGGGCTTGGGGCTGCCCTCGATCAGGTCGAGCACCTCGTGCAGCCCGGGCGCGACCGGCGGCTTGCCGAACTCCGTGATGTCGGCGCCCGCGATGAACGTGCGCCCGGCGCAGGTGATGACGATCGCGCTCACCGCCGCGTCGGCGATCGCCTGCTTCACGCCCTCGTGCAGCCCCTGGCGGACGTGCTGGCTGAGCGCGTTGACCGGGGGGTTGTTCACGGTCAGCACCGCGACGCGACCACGGCGGTCGAGATCGACGGACTTGGTGACGGCTGTCATGGCGGCTACCTCGCTTCGTCGGAATCGGCTGCGGACGGTCGGGATGGTATCACGGCCGCCGGTCGCCCCCTCGGACGCCGCCGTCGCGGCACGCTGCTACAATCCGCCGCGTGCGGGCCCTGGCCGG
>JBKOZA010000450.1:0-12232 GCA_046725675.1 Candidatus Methylomirabilota bacterium | reverse complement strand
GCTCTCCTATTCGGCCTTGCTCCGGGTGGGGTTTGCCGAGCGGCGCAGTCACCCGCGTCGCTGGTGAGCTCTTACCTCACCGTTTCACCCTTGCCGCTCTCGCGAGCGGCGGTCTGTTCTCTGTGGCACTTTCCGTGGGGTTGCCCCCCCTGGGGATTACCCAGCACCCTGCCCTGTGGAGCCCGGACTTTCCTCCCGCCACGTTGCCATGGCCGGCGACCGTCCAGCCTTCTCCGGCGCGCTCACGGATTATACCCCGGGGCGCATGGGCCGCCGCTCAGGCGGCGGCAACCAGCCGGTCCCGGTCGGCGTCCCAGCGCCAGAGGGGGCCGCCGTGACGCAGGTGGACGCCGCCCAGCCAGACGTCGATGGCGTGCAGGGCGAGCCAGTCCAGCTCGCCGGCCACGACCTCGAAGCCCTGCGGGGTGAGGTCGATCTCGGCGGTCAGGACCGTGGCCCCGACGATGCTGACTAGCGGCATCAGGCGTCGCAGGCAGGCGGCGAACTGGCGGTCACCCATGCCGTGACGGCGCAGGAGCGGGTGCGCGGTCACCTCTCGAAAGAGGTCGCCGAAGCGACGGGAGCCCCGGCGGAGCACCGTCAACGTCGCGCTCTCCACCTCGTTCAGGCCGTTGCGGACCGACGGGAACCGTCCGAGGTGGCAGCGGAAGGCCTCGCGCACGAATGGGAGTGCGGGCGACTCGCGTGCGGCCAGGGGAGCGGTGGCGAGCGGGTCTGGGCTCGCGTACGCGGCCCACGCGTGGGCGCCCAGCTCGCGCGCACGCGCGTTCACCGGACGCCGGCCGGCGAAGAGCGCCGTGAGCCGGTCGGGCGGGAGGGCGCCGAGGCCCGTCATCGCGTCGTCGAGCGCGGGATAGACGAGCGAGAGAGGCGCGGCGGGCAGCTCGCGCCGGAGCCAGTCGAGCAAGGACCACAGCGTGACCGCGCAGAAGAGATCCTGCTCGAACCACAGCACGATCTCGTCGTGCCCGCGCCCGGTAGCCAGGCGGGCCGTCTGGTTCTCGATGCCGCGCACGTACGTCTCGGCGTCGATGCCGAAGTTCGCGGCCAGATACCCGGTGCGCTCGGCCGACGGCGGCGCGCCTGCGGCGACCACCGGGCCCTCCACGGCGAGGTCGCGCCAGACGAGCCGTTCCCCCGGAACGTCGGTGGCGGCCAGCGCGGTAGCCGTCGCATCGCCGTTGAGGACGTGCAGCACGGCGAGACTCAGTGGCGGGCGTCGAGCGTGGCGATGGCGCCCCGGGCGAGGGCGTCGACGCGGTCGTTCATGACGTCGCCGCTGTGACCGCGGACCTTGTGCCAGGTGACGTCGTGGCGGCGTGTCTCGGCGATGAGGCGCTCCCACAGGTCACGGTTGGTGACCGGTTTCTTGCCGGCTCCCAGCCAGCCGTTTTTCTCCCACTTCTCGTACCAGCGGTCGCGGAAGCAGTTCATGACGTACGCGCTGTCGGTGTAGAGGTCGACGCGGCGATGCTCGGAGATGGCGGCCAGACCCTCGACGGCGGCCGTCAGCTCCATGCGCTGGTTGGTGGTGCGAGCCTCGGCGCCCGACACGACACGCTCGGCGCCGTCCTCGACGACGATCGCGGCCCACCCGCCGGGCCCCGGGTTACCGCTGCAGGCGCCGTCGCTGTAGACCGTGACTCTGCCGCTCACTCCTGCCAGTAGAGGTAGCGACCGCAGCTCTCGCAGCGCATCATCGCCGTCGTGGCCGAGCGCAGCTCCTGGATCGCCTGCGGCCGGATCGACACGCGGCAGCCGCCACAGAACGCGCCGCCGGTCACCGAGGCCACCGCGACGCCATTGCGCGCGCGCAGCAGCCGATCGTAGTCGGACAGCAGCGCGGGCGGGATGCCGCGGGCGCGGCTGTCGCGCTCGCCGCGCACTCCGCCCAGCTCCTCCTCGACGGACGCGAGCTTCCGTCGCACGACGGTCTCGTCCTGGGTGGCCTGCTCCTGGCGCGTCTTGAGACGCACCTCGGCGTCGCGGGTCTCGACGTTGAGGCGCTCCTGCAGCTCCATCAGGGCGAGGATCTCCTCCTCGGTCTTGGCCTTCTCCTGCTTGGATTCCTCGATCTCGAGCAGCGCCGCCGAGTACTCCTTGTTGGTCTTCACCTCGTACAGGCGCCCCTCCAGCTTGGAGCGCTTCGCACTGATGACCTCGAGATCCTTTTCCTTGGTGCGCACCTCCTTGCGGGTGGCGTCGAGCCGGGTCTTGATGGTCTCGACCTGCTTCTTGGCATCGGCCAGCGAGGCCTGGAGGCTCTCGATCTGCTTGGGCAAGCGCGCGGCCTCGGCCTCCAGCGCCGCGATCCGCGCGTCGTATCCCTGAAGCTCGATCAGTGTCTGCAGTTGGGGATCCACGGGCTCTCCATTGTGTCGGTCACGGTGGTGGGCCCACCTGGACTCGAACCAAGACCTAACCGGTTATGAGCCGGCTGCTCTGCCATTGAGCTATGGGCCCCGATCAGCGTCGTCATTCAGGATTCGAGGAAGCTCCGGAGCTTCTTGGATCGCGACGGGTGGCGCAGCTTGCGGAGCGCCTTGGCCTCGATCTGGCGGATGCGCTCGCGGGTCACCGCGAAGTCCTGACCGACCTCCTCCAGGGTGTGCTCGCAGCCGTCGGAGAGACCGAAGCGCAGGCGCAGCACCTTCTCCTCGCGCGGCGTCAGCGAATTGAGCACCCGGTTGGTCTGCTCGCGCAGGGACAGGCCGATGATCGACTCGACCGGCGACACCACTTGCTTGTCCTCGATGAAGTCGCCGAGGTGGCTGTCCTCTTCTTCGCCGATCGGCGTCTCCAGCGAGATCGGCTCCTGGGCGATCTTCAAGACTTTGCGCACCTTGTCGACCGGCACCTCCATCTTGGTCGCGATCTCCTCGGGGGTCGGCTCGCGGCCCAGCTCCTGCACGAGCTGACGGGAGGTGCGGATCAGCTTGTTGATCGTCTCGATCATGTGCACCGGGATTCGAATCGTCCGGGCCTGGTCGGCGATGGCCCTGGTGATCGCCTGGCGGATCCACCAGGTCGCGTACGTCGAGAACTTGTAGCCGCGGCGGTACTCGAACTTGTCCACGGCCTTCATCAGGCCGATGTTGCCTTCCTGGATCAGGTCGAGGAACTGCAGGCCGCGGTTCGTGTACTTCTTGGCGATCGAGATGACCAGTCGAAGGTTCGCCTCGACCATCTCCTTCTTGGCGATGGCCGCCTTGCGCTGCCCTTCCTTGATGATGGTCATGACGCGCTTGATCTCGTCGGCGCGGGCGTTAGCGCGCGCCTCGGCCGCCTTGATCTCCTGCTGGGCCACCCAGGTCTGCTGCTGCTTGGGGCTGGCGAACTTCTTGGCCGCCTTGAGGTGCAGGTCGCCGGCGCCGTTGCTGCCCTGAGCGGAGGCGGGGTCGCGGAACGACACGTAGATGAGGTTCTGGACCTCCTCGGCCGACGGCCGTCGCCCGTTGTTCCAGAGCTGGATGACGCGCTCGGCGCGCTCGATGTCGTCGAGCAGGTCGCGCAGGCGCTGCACCAGCCCTCGCCGCGACGGATCGCTGTCCTCGCGGTCGATGATCTGGTTGCCGATGTTCAGGGCGCGCAACCGCTCGAGCACCTTCTGCTGCCGCAGGTGGGCCTGCCCTTCCAATCGTTTCCAGGCCGGCTCCTTCACCTTGCCCCGGACCCGCCGGCGGCTCTTGCCGGTCGCCTTGGCGCGCAGCTTGCGGACCCGGTCGAGAAGTTGGTCGCGCTCGCGCAGCAGCCGTTCGACGCCGCCGAAGGCATTGACGACGTGGCGGGTGAGGGCGATCTCCTTGTCCTCGGTGAACTCTTCCTCGTTGACGTCCACCACGTCCTTCACCGAGGTGTTGCCCTGGCGCAGCGACTCCCGCAGCTCGCGGAAGCGCTCCAGGGCCAGGTTTGTCGAGAGGATCGCGTTGGTGACCTGGTTCTTGCCCTCCTCGATCCGCTTGGCCAGGGCGATCTCCCCCTCGCGGGTGAGCAGGGCCACGCGTCCCATCTCGCGCAGGTAGAGGCGCACCGGGTCCTCGGTGCGGCCGACTGGGCCCGGCGTGAGGTCGATGGGCTCGGGGCCGTCGCCGTCGTCCTCCTCGGGGGCGGGGGTGGCGGCGCGCACCTCGGAGGGCAGGCGGCCGGCCTTGGCCGAGTCCACCACCTCGATGTCCATCGCGCCGAACATCATCATGATGTCGTCGAGTTGGTCGAGCGACACGATGTCCGACGGGAGGGCGTCGTTCACCTCGTCGTAGGTGAGATAGCCCTTCTGCTTGCCCATCGAGATCAGTCGGTCGAGCTCTTCCAGCTTCGGTTCGTCACTCATGCGTGTGGACTCCTTGGGACCCGGACGGGTCCGGTCTCGCCTCGACCACCGGCACCCTCAGCGAGGGGACCACTCCACCGACCAGCTCGTGCAGCACCGCGCCCTGCCGCTGGAGCTCCGCCCCGAGCGTCGCGTCCATCGGCACCGCGCTCGACGCCCGTTGCTGTCCCTCGGCCACAGCCTGACTCACGCTGCGCAGGCGCCCGACGGTCCGCGCGCGCTCCAGCCGCCGCCGGAATTGCTCGACCACGACCCGTTCGTCCCCGAGTGGGCGCTCGTCGACCAGCAACGCCGACAGCGTGTGCCGGGCGTGGTCGCCGGCCAGCTCGCTCATGAGCTGCTCGGCCCCCATCTCGGGGAAGCGGACGAGCGTCTCGACGATCTCCCGCAGCCCGGCGTGCGTCACGTCGCCGGGGTCGAGCAGCGGTACCAGCTCGCGGCGGGCCTCGCGCGAGGCGAGCAGCAGCCCCACGAGATCGCGCTCGACCACCGAGGGCGCCGGCGTGGTGGTTGCCGCGCCGACGACGGTCGTCGGCCGTCGCAGCACGGCTTGCAAGCGTTGGGCCTCGATCCACAGCTGCGTGGGGTCGGCGCCGAGCTTGAGCGCCGCCTCGCGCGCCAGCGCCGTTGCTTCCTCGGCGTCGCCCACCTTGGCCAGCATCAGCGCCACCCGGGCGAATGCGTTGACCCGGCCCCGGGCGCCGCCAGCCCCCTCGGTCACCGCGCGGTCGAGCGCGTATGCGAGCAGGCTGCGGGCCGCGGTGATCCGCTCGGTGAACCCCGCCGCCCCCTCGGCGCGCAGGAACGTGTCGGGATCGTGGCCAGCCGGCAGCAGCGCGACCTTCACGCGCAGCGTGCCGGTCGCCTCGAACACCCCCGCCCGATTCACGCCCCACACCATGCCACCGCCGCTCGGCTCCAGGAGCTCCTCGGCGCGCTCCGCGGCCTTCTGGCCGGCGGCGTCGGCGTCGAAGAACGTGATGACCTCGTCACAATACCGGCGCAGCACGCCGAGCTGCGCTCCGGTGAACGCGGTCCCCAGCGCTGCCACCGTCTCGGTGAAGCCGTGCTGATGAGCCATCAGGCAGTCGATGTATCCCTCGACGATGAGCGCGCGGTTGCGCTCGCGGATCGTCTCGCGAGCGAGATCGGCCGCATAGAGCAGATTGCCCTTGGTGTAGAGCGGTGTCTCCGGCGAGTTCAGATACTTGGGCTGCTCGTCACCGAAGCCGCGGCCACCGAACGCGACCACGCGGCCCTGCAGGTCGCGAATCGGGAACAGCAGCCGACCGCGGAAGCGGTCGTAGGCGCCGGACCGGTTCTCGCGAGCGACCCGGAGCCCGGCCGCCAGCATGGTGTCCTCGCCGACGCCGGACGACCTCAGCGCCCCCGGCAGCGTGTCCCACCCCTCCGGGGCCCAGCCGAGGCCAAAGCGCCGGGCGATCTCGGGGGCGATGCCGCGCTCCTCGATGTAAGCGCGAGCGCGCTCGCCGTCGGCATTCCAGAGCCGCTCGTTGTAGAAGGCCGCGGCCAGCTCCATCGCGCGGTACAGGTCCTCGCGCCCGGAGTCTCCCGACCGGGGGCCGCGCTCCTCTGGCAGCGCCACGCCGGCCTGCCGCGCCAGCACCCGGACGGCCTCGGGGAACGACAGGCGGTCCTGACGCATGAGGAAGCCGAACACGTCGCCGCCGACGCCGCACCCGAAGCAATGGAAGATGCCCTTGCGCGGGTTGACCATGAACGAGGGCGTCTTCTCGCCGTGGAACGGACAGAGCCCCTTGTAGTTCTGGCCTGCCTTGCGGAGATTGACGAAGCGCCCGACGAGCTCGACGACGTCCACGCCCGCCCGGATCTCGTCCAGCAAGGCGGGTGGGTAGGACGCCATCAGGATACCTTCAGCGCGGCGACGGTGGCGCCGCTACCACCCTCGGCCGGCTCACCGTCGCGGTACGAGTCGACCAGGGGATGCTCGGAGAGCACGCCGCGAACGGCCTTGCGGAGAGCGCCGGTGCCCTTGCCATGGACCAGCCGTACGTGGGCCATCCCGGCCATGAACGCGTCGTCGAGGTACTTCTCCACCAGGTCGCGTGCCTCGTCCGTCGTGCGCCCGATCAGCATCAGCTCCGGCGCGATCGATCGGGTCAAGGCGAGGTCAGGGTCGGCGTGGGATCCGGAGTTCCCCGAGGCAGCAGATTGACCCCATGTCGACCCCGACCTGGCCTCTCGGCGGTTCCCGGCGGCAGCTGCGGAGGGGCGCAGGGCGGTGAGGGGCACCCGGACCGTGAGCGTGCCGGCGCGGACGGTGGCGGTGTCGCCGCTGACGTCGACGAGCTGACCGCGTAGCCCGAGGTGCTCGGCGGCCACGGCCATGCCGGGGCTCAGCGGTGCTTCGTCGGCTACCGGCGCGGACGGCGTGGGTGCGACACGGGCGCCGACCTCGCGTAGGCGCCGGCGGCTCTCGTCGAGGGCGGGTCGCGAGCGCTCACCGCGCTTGAGGCGGTCCCACTCCCCGCTCACCGCCCGGCGGACGTCGGTCAGGAGGGCGGCCGCCTCGGCCTTGGCCCGGTCGACGATCTCGCGGGCCCGGGCGGCGGCGCCGGCCTCGGCCTCGCGGGCCGCGGCCAGACGCGCGGCGGTCTCGCTCTCGCGGCGCTCCATGAGGATCGTCCGCTCCGCCTCGCAGCGCGACGCCTCGTCGAGCTGGGCGAGCAGCTGGCTCAGGCGGGCGGCGTCGGCGGAGCGGTGCCCTTGGGCGCGCTCGATCAGCTCGGGGGACAGGCCGAGGCGGCCGGCGATGGCCAGCGCGTAGCTCTGCCCCGGCACGTCGTAGCGCAGGCGGAACGTCGGCGCCAGCGTGCGGGTGTCGAACTCCACCGAGGCGTTGCGGGCACGCGGCTCGGCGGAGGCGAAGACGCGCAGCGGCTCCAGGTGCGTCGTGGCCACGACCAGCGCGCCGCGGTCGGCCAGCTTTTCGAGGATCGCCCGAGCGAGGGCCGCGCCCTCGTCGGGATCGGTCCCGGCGCCCAGCTCGTCCACCAGCACGAGCGAGCGGCCGTCGGCGTCGGCCAGCACCTCGCGGATCTGCTTGACGAACGCCGAGAACGTCGACAGGTTCTCGGCCACCGACTGCTCGTCGCCGATGATCGCGTACAGCCGCTCGAAGACAGGCAGTCGCGAGCCCTCGGCGGCCGGTACGTGGCAGCCCACCTGGGCCATGAGCGCGCAGAGTGCCAGCGTCTTCAGCGCGATCGTCTTGCCGCCGGCGTTCGGTCCCGTGATGAGCAGCAGCGGCCGGTCGGGGGACAGCTCGACGTCCACCGGCACCACCTCGCGGGCCGGTTCGCGCCAGGTCTGAGCGAGGAGCAGCGGATGACGAGCGGCGCGCAGCGAGACGCGGCCGGCGAGGTCGATGGCCGGGGCGCTGGCGTCCATGCGGATGGCCGCGTGGGCGCGCGCGAAGAGCCAGTCCAGCTCGCCGAGGGCGTCGACGTAGCGCGCCAGGTCCTCGAGGCGGGCCCGGACGGCTCCGGTCAGCTCGACGAGAATGCGAAGCGTCTCCTGCTCCTCCTCGCGCAGCGCCTGGACGAGGTCGTTGTTGGGCTCGACGACGGCTTCGGGCTCGACGAAGATCGTCTGCCCGCTCTGCGAGCGGTCGTGCACGATTCCCCGCACGCGCGCGCGCGCCTCGGCCCGCACCGGCAGCACGTAGCGGCCATGGCGCACGGTGACGAACCGATCCGCGAAGACCCGCTCGCCCTCGGCCTGCAGCATTCGCTCGAGATCGGCGACGATCCGTCGCCGGCGGTCGCGGATCTGCTGGCGGAGGTGGCGGAGCTGGGGGCTGGCGCGGTCGGTGAGGGCCCCGTCGTCCTCGAGCGCGTGGCGGAGCGCGTCGCGCAGCTCGACGAGCGTCGGGAGCGCCTCGGTGAGCGCGGCCACCGCGGCGGCGACCGGGCGGGCCGTACGGCCCCAGCCCTTCAGCCGGGGACCGGCGTCGAGCCCCGGGATCAGCAAGGCCAGCTCGACGCCGTCCAGCGTGCTGCCCTCGGCGGCGGCGCGGGCGAGCACCGGACGGACGTCGGGAATTCCGTCCAGGGGTGGCGCGCCGGCGGCGGCCAGGGCGAGGCGCGCGTCGGTGGTCAGCGCGATCGCGGATCGGACGGCGGTGACGTCGGTGAGTGGGGTCGCGTCGAGCGCGTGTTCTCGACCCATGGGGGTCCGGGCGTCGTCGGCGAGAAGGGAGCGAACCGATTCCCACTCCGTACCCCGGTCCCAGATTCGGCCTGCCCCCACGCGTGGCCTCACTCGCTCCCGCTCCGGGAGAACGGGAGTGCCGGAGTCAGGAGAGTGCTGCCGGGACTAATCTGACGTCCGCTCCCGGCGCTTGGCCGTTTTAGGGGCGGCCAAGGCCTGGCCCGTGCGGTGTACGCACGCGCTCTCGAACGATTGGTCGGATTCCACGACGACCCCGGTCACACGACTCCCCCTCCGGCTTCCGAACGGATCGGTGGATAAACGTAAACTATATACCATGGGGGTCACCCCCCAGCAATTGCGCCGCCCGCGCTCAGCGCAGGAGCGCGAGAACACGCTGGGCGGCCTCGGCGACGACGGTCTGCACGAGGGGCAATTCCTCGGGCTCGAACACGCTGAGGACGTGGTCGGGCACGGCGGCCTTGTGCGCGGGGCGGCCGACCCCCACCTTCACCCGGCGGATATCCTGGGTGCCGAGCGCGGCGATCACGGACCGCACCCCGTTGTGACCACCCGCGCTGCCCTTCATGCGGGTGCGGACCGTGCCGAGCGGTAGGTCGATGTCGTCGTAGACCAGGATGAGGTCGTGATAGTCGGCGGCTTGGTCGCGCAGGGCGCGCGCGACGAGGGGGCCCGACTCGTTCATGAAGGCGTGGGGCTTGACCAGCCGCACGGGGTCGCCCCGCCAGCGGCCACTGCACAGCGCCCAGCCGCGGTGGCGCTGCCACGGCGCGCCCCGGAACGTCTCGCGCGCGAGGTGATCGAGCACGCGCTGGCCCACGTTGTGGCGGGTGTCGCGGTACTCCGCGCCGGGGTTGCCCAGCCCCACCACGACGTGGGCCATGCCGCTCGGACGGCGCTACTTCTCCTTCTCCGCCTTTTCGGGACGCTTGGGCCGCTTGTCGTCGACGGCCGGCGCCGCCTCCTCGCCTTCTTTCGGCTTGCGCTCGGTGAGGACCTCCGGCTCGGCCGTGACGGCCGCCGGGGCTGCCGGCGCCACCTCTTCCTCGGCCATCGGCGGCGACACCGTCGCCACGGCCTGGCCGGGGTCGTTGAGGATGCGCACGCCGGCCGGCACCGCCAGGTCGGCGATGGTGAGCACGTCGCCGATCGCCAGCTCGGACACGTTGGCGTCGATCCGCTCGGGAATCGCGGTCGGCAGGCAGGACACCGTCACGTCGTGGAGAACGAGGTTGAGGATGCCCTTGGTGTCCCGCACGCCCACTGCCTCGCCGACGGGATGCACGGTCACTCGGACGGTGATCGGCTTGTCGGGGGAGACTTCTTGCAGATCGACGTGCAACAAGTGCTCGGTGACAGGGTCGAACTGCATGGCGCGGATGATAGCGAGCCGGCTGCGGCCGTCACCGTCCATCTTCAGGGTCAGCAGCTGGGTGGTGCCGGCGTGGCCGGCGATCATCCTCAGCACCGCCTTGGGGTCCACGCTGACGGCCTCGGTCGTGGCTCCGCCGTAGACGATCCCGGGGACGATGCCCTGGCGCCGCAGCCGCTTGGCCGCCTGCTTGCCGGTGCCTTCTCGGCGCTGGATGGTCAGCTCTTGCATCTGCATGTCATCGTCCTCTTTCTAGACGAACAGGGTCGAGACCGATTCCTCGTCGTGAATGCGACGGATCGCCTCGCCGAGCAGCGGGGCCACCGTGAGCACGGTGACGCGGGCGGCCACCCGCTTGTCGAGCGGCATCCCGATCGAGTTGGTGACGACGACCTCCTCGATGGGCGACGCCTTGATGCGGTCGATGGCCGGGCCCGACAGCACGGGGTGCACGCCGCAGGCCAGGATCCGACGGGCGCCCTCACGCTGGATCGCGCCCACGGCCTGCACCAGCGTGCCGGCGGTGTCGATCATGTCGTCGATCACCACCGCGTCGCGGCCCTCGACGTCCCCGATGAGGTGCATGGCGACCGCGGAGTTCGGACCCTCGCGCCGTTTGTCGATGATCGCCAGCCCCGCGTTGAGCCGCTTGGCGATCGCCCGCGCCCGCTCGACGCCGCCGGCGTCCGGTGCCACCACGACGGTGTCCTTCAGGTCCTTCTTGCCCAGGTAGTCGATCATCACCGGGTTGGCGAACAGGTGGTCGACGGGAACGTTGAAGAAGCCCTGGATCTGACCGGCGTGCAGGTCGAGCGCGAGGACGCGATCGACGCCGGCTGCCTCCAGCAGGTCGGCGACGAGCTTGGCCGAGATGGGCATCCGTCCCTGCACCTTGCGGTCCTGCCGCGCGTAGCCGTAGTAGGGGAGCACGGCGGTGATCCGATGCGCCGACGCCCGCTTGAACGCGTCGACCATGATCAGCAGTTCCATCAGCGTGTCGTTCACCGGCGGGCAGGTGGGCTGGATGATGAACACGTCCGTGCCGCGGACGTTCTCGTTGATCTGCACGAACACCTCGCCGTCGGAGAAGCGTGAGACCTCGGCGTCACCCAGCGGCACGTGCAGGTGTTGCGCGATCTCGTCGGCCAGTGCCCGGTTCGCGTTGCCGGTGAAGAGCTTCAGCTCGTAGCTCATGGGCTCCTCGCTCACGGGCTGGTTGGGGCGGGAGGATTCGAACCTCCGAATACGGGATCCAAAGTCCCGCGCCTTGCCGCTTGGCCACGCCCCACCGCTGCCAGCCCCCTGTATTATCGCGCCCCGTTGCCACGGATTCGAACGGCCGGCCCTCGCAGCGTCCGGACCGCCCAGCACTCCCAGGCCCCCCGCGCCACGCGGGTCCGGATCTGCCGCGCCTGCTCCCACGAGCGGGCGACGCCGAACACGGTAGGCCCGCTGCCCGACATCGCGGCGCCCAGCGCCCCCGCCGCCAGGAGCGCGGCCTGCATCTGGCCAATCTGCGGGTACACCGTGCCCGCCGCGACCTCGAGGCCATTGTAGAGGCTGGCCGCGATCCGGCCAGCCCGCCGGGTCTCGAGCGCCGCCGCTGCACTGCGCGCTCGCGCGCCGTCCGAGTACATCGACGGCGTCACGCGGGCGTACATGTCGGCCGTGCTGACCGCGAAACGCGGATTCACCAGCACGAGGCCCAGCGCGGCCCCGCCGAGCGGCGCCAGTCGCTCGCCACGCCCGGTGGCCAGCGCGGCCCCGCCCCGCAAGAAGAACGGCACGTCCATCCCGAGCCCGACGGCAACCTCTTCCAGGTCGCTCAGCGGCCAGCGCAGCCCCCATAGCCGGTTGAGTCCGACCAGCGCCGCTGCCGCGTCCGTGGAGCCGCCACCCAGTCCGGCCGCGACCGGGATCCGCTTGTCGAGCGTCATCCGGGCTCCGCGCGACACGCCGGCGGCCTTCCGGAGCGCGGCCGCCGCGCGATACACCAGGTTCCGTTCGTCGGTGGGGACCCCCGCAGCGCTGGCTCGAACCTCGAGCGCGTCGTCGTCTTCGAGCACCAGCCGGTCGGACAGGTCCACGGTCTGCATGACCGTGGCGATCTCGTGGTAGCCGTCAGGCCGGCGCGTCAGAACCTCCAGGGCCAGGTTGACCTTGGCCGCCGCGCTGAGCTCGAGCCGCCGGCTGATCCGCGACCCCGTGGACAAGGCATCGCAGGCTATCACGCGGCCCCGGGAGCGTCAACGGATCGGTTGTGTTTTCGCGTCCTTCGGAAGCGTCAGCGCGAA
>JBKOZA010000449.1:0-8960 GCA_046725675.1 Candidatus Methylomirabilota bacterium | reverse complement strand
AGCTCGGCGGGGCACACCAGCCGGCTCTTGCCGCCGACCTTCATGAGCTGCACACCCTCGGTCCAGCACTTGATCACGCCGTTGAGCGGGAACGTGGCCGGCTGGCCGCGCTGGACCGAGCTGTCGAACACCGTGCCGTCGGTGAGCGTCCCCTGGTAGTGCACCTTCACCTTGTCGGTGGCCTTGGGCGAGGGCCCGGTACCGGCCTTCAGCGTGGTGATCACGAGGCCGGAGTCGGTCTTCTTGGCCCCCGGGGCCGACGCCGCCTTGGCGATGAAGGCGTCGCCGGCCTTCTTCTCGGCCGCCGCCACCACCGCGGCGCGAGTGGTCCGGAGCTGCTGGATCTTCTCCATGTACGCGCGCGGATCGGCCTTGCGCTCGCGGCCGAGGACGCCGTCGGCGAGGCCGGCCTTCACCATCTCCAGCTCGGCAGCGCTCAGCGCGAACGGCGCCAGCCGTTCGGCCAGCGAGAACCCGATCGCGTAGAGGGTCTTGTCGTCCTCGCTCTTCGGCTCCTGGGCCCGAGCCGCCAGTGGAACTGCGAGCACCGCAAGCACGAGCGCGACGAGTCGACGCATGAGCACTCCTCTCTGAAACGGCCGGGGCGGGCCCGGGGTCAGGTCAGGACGGTGGTGGTCTGCCGGGTCACGAGATCGAAGTCGATGGCGGCACCGAGCCCGGGCTCCATCGGCGCGTGGACGAGGCCGCGGGCGTCGACCTCGACGTCCCGGGTCAGGCCGTACTTCTGGGCGCCGGCCGGCAGCAGCACCTCGAAGAACTCGCAGTTGCGGATCGCCATGATCACGTGCAGGTTCGCGACGTTGTTCAGCGAGTTCCCGCCGTGGTGGATCTCGAAATTCATGTGGAACGCCTCGGCCAGGTGCGCGGACTTGACCAGGGGCGTGATCCCGCCCTTCACCGCCGGGTCTCCGCGCAGGTAGTCGGTGGCCTGCGCGGTGATCCACGGCGCCAGCGCGGTGAACCCGCCAGGGGCGTACTCGGTGGCGAGGATCGGGATCTTGAGCTGTTGCTTGAGCTTGACGTAGTTGTAGAGATCGTCGTCGGCGAGCGGGTCCTCGTACCAGTGGAAGTCGAGAGCCTCGGCGACGCGGCCCACGCGCAGGGCCTCAGGATACTGGTACGCCCACGTTGAGTCGAGCATGACGGTATAGTCGCCGCCCACCGCCCGCCGCACGGCCTCACACACCTTGATGTCCAGGCTCGGCTCGGTCGGCGGGTGGATCTTGTAGGCGGTCCAGCCGGCGGCGCGATACGAGGCAGCCTCCTCGGCGTACGCCTCCGGCGAGGCCAGCACCGCCGACGACGCGTAGGCCGGTGCCGACTCGCGATAGGACCCCAGCAGCCGATGGATCGGCAGCCCCGCGATCTTGCCTCCGAGGTCCCACAGCGCGACGTCCACGGCGCCGATCGCGCGCAGCGTCGTCTGGCGATTGCGCTGCCACATCGCCTGCCACAGCCGCTCGCGGTCGAGCGGGTCCTGGCCGAGCACGATCGGCTTGAGATACCGGATCAGGGAGGCGCCGTCCAGCGAGGCGCTCCGCTGGGCGGAGCCGAGGAACGCGTGCCCCTCGAGACCCTCGTCGGTTCTCAGCGTCAGCAGCCCGAGCTCGCTGGTCCCGCTGAAGCGTCCGGTATGCCGTCCGTACGTGGTCGCGGGAATTCCGCTCCACCCGAACAGCGTCAAGCTCACATCCGTGATCTTCATCGTCCCGCCTCCCCGCGCCCGCCGTAGCCTATCACGCCCCTGGCGACCAACCCGCCCGCGCGGTCAACGAGGAGTGACCCTGCTCCACCGGCGCGCGACGAACGTAGGAGGCTTTCCGCCAGTACTCCGCGCAAGGGACCAACTCCCATTCCCGGCGGTGAACGAGGAGCGACCCGGCTGCGCCGGGGCGCGACGAGCGTCGGGGGGTTTGGGGGCCATCTCGGGGCCCCCAGGTAAATCAAGCGAGCGACCCGGCTCCGCCGGTGCGCGACGAGCGTTGGGGGGTTGGGGGCCATCTCGGGGCCCCAGGTCGATCAGATCAAGGCCGGCGCTGTTGCAGGAGGCGATCGGCGGCGGCGTAGCCGGCGGCGCGATCCCCGACGGCCTCGTCCGCGCTGCGAGCGATCCGAACGAGCAGGCGTCGCTGGCGCTCGAGGACCCGTCGCATGTCGATGAACAACCGCATCATCTCGCCGAGCGCGATGAACGGCGCGCCGGCCAGCAGTCCGGAGATGACCAGGAGGATCGCGGCCAGCATGCGCTCGAGCACCGCCTGACCCGTCAGACTGCCCCAGGGCATGTCGAGCGTGACCGCGGCGCCGGCCAGCAGCACGCCGCCCACGACCAGCAGCAAGCCGATGACGACGAGAACCGTGGCCCAGAAGGCCGCGAACCGGTGGCGGCGCATGCGGGCTCATCGTACCGCATCGACCAAGCCGTCGTCACACTCGGGTCGACAGTGCCTCCTGGATGACGGTCCCGAGACGGCGCGCGGTGACCGGCTTCTCGACCCAGGCCAGGACACCGTCGACACTCACCCGCGCCGAGTCGGCGATGTAGCCCGACATCATCACCACCGGCACCGGCGCCTCCCGCTCGCGCAGCGCGCGCACGAGCCCCAAGCCACCCATGCCCGGCATGACGAGGTCGGTGAGCACGAGCGCGACGCGCCCGGCGTGGGCGGCGTGGACGTCGAGCGCGTTCTCGGCCGACGACGCGGTCAGCGTCTGGTAGTTGAGGTCGGTCAGGATCTGCGCCAGCGTCTGCCGGACGGGCGCCTCGTCCTCGACCACGAGCAGCGTCTCGCCGCCGCCCATCACCAGCTCCATCCCGGCTTCGGCCTTGGCGGCCGCGCCGCCGCCGGGCAGGCTCGGGAGGTACAGCGTGAAGGTCGTGCCTTCACCCGGCTGGCTCTCGACGGTGATGTGACCCCGATGCTCGGTCACGATCCCGTAGGCCTGCGACAGGCCCAGCCCGGTCCCCCGCCCGGGCGCCTTCGTCGTGAAGAACGGATCGAAGATGCGCTCGCGGACCTCCGGGGGCATGCCTTCCCCGGTGTCGCTCACCCGCAGGACGACCCACGGGCCGGGGCCCGGGACGGCGGTGGCACAGGCGCCGTCGCGAGGCTCGTGGCCGAGCTGGAAGCGCAGCTCGCCTCCCAGGGGCATGACGTCGCGCGCGTTCACGGCCAGGTTGGTCAGCACCTGCGTGAGCTGATTGGGATCGGCGCTGACGTGGAATGGCCCGTCCGCGCACGTGACGAGGATGCGGATGCTCTCCGGCAGCGTGCGCTCGAGCAGGCCGGTGGTCTGCTCGAGGAGCTGGGCAAGGTCCACCGTCTCCAGCGAAGGCATCGACTGACGGCTGAAATCGCAGATCTGGCGCACGAGGGCGGCGGCGCGCTCGCCCTGCCCGGTGATCACTTCCAGCCGTCCGCGCACGAAGGGGGCGTCAGCCTGGCGGCGGATCGCCAGCTCGGCCGAGTTCACGATCGTCATCAGGATGTTGTTGAAGTCGTGCGCGATGCCGGCGGCGAGCTGCCCCACCGACGCCAGGCGCGCCTGCTGCTGGGCGACTTTCTGACTCTCACGCTCGCGCGTCACGTCACGGATCACGACGACGGCGCCCTGCCCGTCGGCCAGCGGCCGAGCCACGACCTGGAAGACCCGCGGGCGATCCGCCTGGGAGCTGATCTCGCGAGGCTCCAGCTCCGGACCGGCGAGCAGGCGCTCGAGAGAGATTCCGCCAAGCTCGACGACCTCACCGGCCGGCGAGGTTCTGGCCACCGCCGCCAGGTGCGCGCGGGCGGCGGGATTGGCCAGCGCGATACGACCCACCTGATCCAGCAGGACGACACCCTCCGGCAAGTGCTCGACGACCGCCTGCAGTCGCTGCTGCTGAGAGTCGAGGGCCACGCGCAGCTGGGCTTGGTGGATCGCCACCGCCAGCTGGGTGGCGACCTCTGCGACGATCTCGATGTGATCCGGGTCGAGGACAGTCGTCTCGCGGGGCGCGACGCAGAGCATTCCGAGGGCGCCGCCGCCGGCCACCAGCGCCGCCGTGACGAGCCCCGGAGTCAGGACCTGCAAGTGCTGGTGCACGTGCGTCATCGCCAGCGTGGTGCCCTCGGCCAGCCCGTCCTCGCCGTCGAGGACCATCACGCGGGCGCGCTCGTGCTCGGGCTCGAACAGCAGGACCGCCGCCCACTTCGATGGCACGATCTGGCGCAGGCGCGGCAGCGCGCCGCGGACGATCGCGTCCACCGACTCGGCGGCCAGGATGCTGCGATCGAGCAGGTGCAGGGCCTCCAGCCGCTGCGTCTTCGCGCGCACCTTCTCCTCCAGGGTGTCGCGCAGGTCGCGGGACTGGCGCACGTAGCGCTCGACGACCGCCGAGAGCTCACCGATCTCGTCGCCCGTGTGCAGGCGGAGCACCCCGGCGTCGACCTCGCCGGCCTCGACACGCCGCACAGCCGACGACAGCGCCCGCACCGCCCGGGTGGAGGCCCGGCTGGCGAACACGAGCATGCCCACGGTCACGATGAGCACGCAGCCACCTGCGATGCCGAGTAGCCGGGCGGCGCTCATCAGCGGGCCGTAGGCGTCGGTCAGCGTCACCACGCCGACGAGCCGGCCGCCCAGGGCCGGCGCCGGCACGACGCCGACGACCTTCAGGTCGCCCCGGGTGTCGTGCACGATCGCGGGGTCGCCCGCCTCGATGCGCCGGCGCGTGGCGGGCGAGAACTCGGCGGCGGGCAGCGTCTCGCCGGCGCGCAGGAGCAGCAACCGTCCCCCCTCGCTCCACTCGGCAAAGCGTCCCAGGCGCTGGACGGTGTCGGGCGAGGCCGCAAGCTCCGGCAGGTCGCGGGCCAGGGTCGTAGTGGCGCTCTCGCGCACCATCATCTGGAACGCCTGCAGCACGAACAGGCTGATGAGCGCGAACCCGCTGATGGCCACGGCGAGACTGACCGCGAGAATGCGGCCGGCGACCGTGCGCGCGACCAGATTGCCGAGCCCCGCCTGCCGGGCGATGCGGCTGCGCAGCGACTCCAGCGCGCGATCGAGAGCCAGGTGGTAGAAGACCGCCAGCAACAGCGAGATGACCAGTCCGTTCGCGACGTCCTTGGCCTGCTCGACGAGCGGCAGCGCGGCGAACACGCGCAGCTGCAGGGTCCCGAGCGTGTAGCCGACCAGCGTGAACACGAACAAGAGAGCGGCCACGACCGTCGGATAGCGCATCACCTGCCGGTAGGCCAGCGCGGGGTCGTCGAGGACGTCCCGCCCGCGAAGCGGGAAGAGTCGCTGAGAGGCGAGCACGAAGGCGCCACCCACGACCGGTACCTCCCAGAAAAACGCGAACGCCGTCCACTTGAGCTGGAGCTCGTCGATGTTCATGGTGAGCAGGTAATAGACCGGCGCCGGCAACCAGTACCAGAACGCCAGGCCGCCCCAGCACAGGGCCAGGGCCTTCGCGCGCGTGGAGAGGGCGTGACGCCGGCGCCACAGCGCCACGCCGGCGACGGCGTGCACGAGCTGCAGCCAGGCGAGCCACCCCGCGAAGATCGTCATCGTCATCGGTACGGCGTCGAGCAGCGACAGCACCGCGTAGACCGAGGGCAACAGCACACCGGACGCTACCAGGAGCGCGACGATCATTAGCGGCGCAGTCGTGGGCCGTATCCAGTCGCGCATTTCGTTCACGACTGGGGCAAGCGATGTGCCACGAAGAATCGCTTGTGCGACGCCCTGTTAGCGGCGGGGGAGGCGATCGGAGACGGTCAGCTTCTGGCCGCCGGCGGTCGATTCCTGGTCGCCGCTTTCGCGGTACGATGCGTCTCCAGGACACCAACGGAGTGCGAGACGCGGAGATCCTCGTCATCGGCGGCGGTATCGCCGGAGCCTCGACGGCCTACCATCTCGCGGCTCATGGGCATCGGGTCGTGCTCGTCGAGCGCGGCGAGATCGCCTCCGGCGCTTCCGGCGTCAACGCCGGTGCGATCGACTCGATCGGCTGGGGTGACGCGCCGGATCTCCAGGCCCACTTGACCGCCGGCAGCGCGGAGATCTTCAAGGCCGTGCAGATCGACCTCGGCGAGGACGTGGAGTTCCGGCAGTCCGGCGCGCTGCAGGTGATCCACACGGCCGCGCAGTGGGAGTTCGAGCGGCAGCGCGTCGAGATGCTGCGCGGTCGAGGTCACCGGATCGAGCTCCTCTCGACGCGCGAGGCGCGCAGCCTCGAGCCCGGTCTGTCGCCGGCGCTCCTCGGCGCGATGTACTCGCCGCTGCGCTCCCAGGCCGATCCCCGCCGGGCGACGCGCGCGTTCGCGACGCTGGCCGAACAGCACGGCGCGACCATCGTCACCAGCTGCCCGGTGACGTCGATCACGCCGCGCGCGAGCGGCTACGTGGTCGCCTCGCCCCAGGGCGAGATCGTCGCCGGCGCGCTCGTGCTCGCCGCCGGCGCCTGGTGCGGCCCGGTGGGCGCCCTGCTGCACCTCGAGGTACCCATCGTGCCGGTCCGGGGGCAGATGTGGGCCACGACGCCGACGACGCCCAGCATCTTCCTGACGATCTCCTCGGCGGAGTCGCAGCACGCCTGGCACCTGGAGCCCGGCGGCGAGCCGCCGTTCCTCACCATCCGCAAGGGCGCCCGGCTGACGCGTCATCTCTACGGGCGGCAGCGCCGCGACGGCGAGATCATCTTCGGTGGGGACCGCGAGCAGGCCGGCTGGACCACGACGCCCGATCCGGCCGGGATCGAGGTGAACCGCGCTCACGCCGCCGAAGCACTGCCGTTCCTGGCGGCCCTGCCGATCGCGCGGACCTGGGCCGGCCTCATGCCATTCCCGCTCGACGGCCGGCCGCTCATCGGCCGTGTCCCCGGCCGCGACGGTCTGTGGATCGTGAGCGGCCTGGCCTCGTCGGGGTTCGGGCGCGGGCCGATGGCGGGCAAGCTGCTCGCCGACTACCTGCACACGGGCGTGCCGGCCGCCGTGCTGGCCGAGGCGGATCCGGCCGGGCGGATCAGCGAGCGCTGAGCCCGGAAGGACCCGACAACAGGCGCGCGATGGTCGAGATTCCCGCTTCCACCACCCCGAACGCGCCGCCGAGGTCGCCCGAGGACAGCTCGACCGGCATGGCGCGGAACGCGCGCTCGAGCGCGGCCCGGTCGGCGAGCAGGCGCACGGGGAAGGTCGGATCGACGGTCGTGCGATGCTCTTCGGCCCGCTGCAGCTCGCGCACGGCCGCCTGGACCTGGTCGGGATCGAGCATCGACAGCGGCGCCCGGCAGTGCGAGCAGGCCGACTCGTGGGCCAGGTCCACCGGCGCCCCGCACGCCGAGCAGTTCACCGTCGGCGTGTAGCGGCGCAGCTCGGCCAGCCGCTCGGGCGAGAGCGGGCGCACGAAGTTCTTCTCGCGCAGGAAGTCGAAGAACGTCGTGAGACGCCCCTCGTCGCGCGCGCAACGCCAGTACGAGAACCGCGTGGCGCGCTGGCGATCGAGCGTGAGCTCCAGCGGCTGCCGGCAGCGCGGGCAGCGCATCACCGCGGTGGCGAGTGGGTGGCGCTGGTCGCGATGCTCGTCGAGCACGGTGAAGAGCTGCAGCACCGCCCCCGGGGTCAGCGCGATGCTCTCCCACGCGTCGAACCAGATCAGCCCACACCCGTGACAGAGATCGACGTCGACGGAGCGGCCGTAGTGAGCGTCGAACCGGCGCCGCGTCATCGACGTGGCGCAGCCCGGGCACGTCACGGCCGCGGCGCCGCTCGCCTCGCTCACCGCAGGCGCGTGCGGATACGCTCGACGGCCTCGGTCGTCTGCTCGCGCGAGCCGAAGGCGGTGAGGCGGAAGTAGCCCTCGCCGCTGGGCCCGAAGCCGCCCCCGGGCGCGCCGACCACGTGGGCCTCGGCCAGGAGCTTGTCGAAGAAGTCCCACGACGACAGCCCGGCCGGCGTGCGGGCCCAGATGTACGGCGCGCTGGTCCCGCCGTGGACGGTGAGGCCGGCCGCCGTCAACCCCTCGCGGATCAGCCGGGCGTTCTCCATGTAGAAGTCGGTCAGCGCGCGCACCTGCTTCTGGCCGTCGGGCGTGTAGACGGCGGCGGCGGCCTTCTGGACGACGTAGGGCGGGCCGTTGGACTTCGTCGACATCCGCCGCAGCCACAGCTCACGCAAGCCGAGGGTCTCGCCGTCGGCCGTACGGCCGCGCGCCTCGTCGGGCACGACCGTGTAGGCCAGCCGCAAGCCGGTGAAGCCGGCGTTCTTGGAGAAGCTGCGCGACTCGATGGCGACCTCACGGGCGCCGTCGATCTCGTAGATCGAGTGGGGAATCTCGGGGTCGCGAATGTAGGCCTCGTAGGCGGCGTCGTACAGGATCACGGCCTCGTGGGCGCGCGCGTAGTCGACCCACCGCTGCAGGGCCGCCCGGGTCATCACCGCGCCGGTCGGGTTGTTCGGATAGCAGAGATAGATGAGGTCGACGTGGCGATCGGGCAGCGCCGGCTGAAAGCCGTTCTCGGCCGTGCACGGCAGATACACGAATCCCGTGTAGCGCCCGTGCTCGTCGGCCGGGCCTCCCCGCCCGGCCATCACGTTGCTGTCGGCGTAGACGGGATAGACCGGGTCCATCAAGGCGACCACGCAGTCGTCGGCGAAAATCTCCTGGATGTTCGCGCCATCGCTCTTGCCGCCGTCGCTCACGAAGATCTCGTCGACGCCGAGGGTGATGCCGCGGGCCCCGAAGTCGTGGGCGGCGATCTCCGCGCGCAGCCACTCGTAGCCGACGTACGGCCCGTATCCCCGGAGTGTCTCCGCGCGGGCCTGCTCGCGGACGGCGGCCTCCAGCGCAGCCACCACGACGGCCGGCAACGGCCGGGTGACGTCGCCGATGCCGAGCGAGATGATCCGGGCGTCGGGATGCGCCCGGCGAAACGCCTCGGTGCGCCGCTTGATCTC
>JBKOZA010000448.1:0-5605 GCA_046725675.1 Candidatus Methylomirabilota bacterium | reverse complement strand
TCGAGGCGCGATGGCACCGAAGACACCCGTTCCCGAGATGATCTGGTTGAACACCGCGAAGGCCCCGAGGCCCAGGGCGGCGTCGGTGGCCGGGCCAGCCAGCGCAATCCCGGGGATCAGCAGGAGCGCAACCACCATCAGCGCAGCCACCTTCTTCATCGCGTCTCCTCCCGGCCGGTCATCCCGGCCATGTTCTGGCTGCTTAGACGCCGGGCTCCGGTTGGGTATTCTGGGGCGCATGGAGCGGCGACAGCTCGGCCGGACCGGCATGGACGTCAGCATCCTGGGGTTCGGCGGGTCCGAGATCGGCTACGAACGCGTCAGCGCCCCCACGGTTGCGCGGCTCCTGGGTGGCGCCCTCGACGCCGGCCTGAACGTGATCGACACAGCGGAGTGCTACGAGGACAGTGAGACGCTCATCGGCCGCGCGCTGGGGTCTCGCCGCGCGCAGGTTCATCTGTTCACCAAGTGCGGTCACGGCAGCGGCTGGGACCGGCAGGACTGGCGGCCCTCGTCCTTGCTGAGCAGCATCGAGCGCAGCCTGAAGCGGCTGGCGACCGACCGCATCGACCTGATCCAGCTCCACAGCTGCTCGCTGGCCCAGCTCCGCAAGGGGGACGTCATCGCCGCCCTCGAGCGGGCGCGCGAGCGCGGTCTGGTCCGCCACGTCGGCTACAGCGGCGACGGTCCGGCGGCGCGCTACGCGCTCGAATGCGGGCGCTTCGATACGCTGCAGACGTCGGTGAGCATCGCCGACCAGGAGGCCCTGGAGCTGACCCTGCCGCTGGCGCGCCAGCGCGGGATAGGCGTCATCGCCAAGCGGCCGCTCGCCAACGTCGCCTGGCGTTATCTCCGCAAGCCGGCCGAGCCTTACTACCACGCCTACTGGTCGCGCCTGCGTCAGCTCGACTACGACTTCCTCAAAGGCGAGGCGGCCGTCGCGACCGCCCTGCGCTTCACGCTCAGCGTGCCCGGCGTGCACACGGCCATCGTCGGCACCACCCGACCGGATCGATGGGAGGCGAACGCGAAGCTGCTGCGGGCCGGTGCGCTGGACGCGCGCGATCTCGAACGGATCCGCGCGCGCTGGCGCGAGGTGGCCACGCCGTCGTGGACGGGCCAGGTCTGAAGCAGTAAACGTCCCGGGCGTCCCGCGCGTCCTACCACGCAGGCGACTGGCAGGGAAAGGAGGAGGACATCACGTGGGTCCACGGAGCGCGCGGGCCATGGTCGCGGCGGCGCTGGCCGCAATACTCCTGACCGGATGCGTGGTCGCCGAGCCGCCGGTGGTGACGGCGCCGCCACCGGCCCCGGCGCCTCAAGTCGAGGTCCCGCCGCCTGCTCCCGGCCCGACGTACGTCTGGGTTCCAGGCCACTGGGTGTGGCGGCGGCGCGCGTACGCGTGGGTGCCGGGCTACTGGGCCGTTCCCACCGCCCCCGGCTACGTGTGGGTGCCCGGGCACTGGGCAGCGCGTGGCGCCGGATATGTTTGGATCGAGGGCCGCTGGCGTGCACGATAGGCGGCGGTGACACTCGGCCGCCGGCAATTCCTCGCGGGCACGCTCGCCCTCGGCGCGACCTCCGCCGTCCCGTCGATCGTCCGCCGCGCGGGGGCGCAGCCGCGTTTCGTCTCACCGCCGTTCACCCTCGGTGTCGCTTCCGGCTATCCGCTGCCCACCGGCGTCGTGCTGTGGACGCGCCTGGCGCCCTCACCGCTGCAGCCCGGCGGTGGCATGCCGCCCGAGGTCGTGACGGTCGACTGGGAGATCGCGACCGACGAGCGCATGAGCCAGGTCGTGCAACGCGGGACCGGCTACGCGACGCCGGAGTGGGCGCACTCCGTCCACGTCGAGGTCGAGGGGCTGCAGCCGGGGCGCTGGTACTGGTACCGTTTCCGCACGGGCGGTGAGGTGAGCGCCATCGGGCGCACGCGCACCGCGCCGGCCGCCGACGCCGTCGTCGATCGTCTCCGCTTCGCCTTCGCCTCCTGCCAGCAGTACGAGCAGGGTTACTACGGTGCCTACCATCGGATGCTGGCCGACGACCTCGACCTGATCGCCTTCCTCGGCGACTACATCTACGAGTCCTCGTGGGGCCGCGATCACGTCCGCGCGCACGGCGCGCCCGAGCCGCACACGCTCGACGACTATCGCATCCGCCACGCGCTGTACAAGACCGACGCGGATCTTCAAGCGGCCCACGCGGCGTGCCCGTGGATCGTCACGTGGGACGACCACGAGGTCTCCAACGACTACGCCGACGACCGCTCCGAGCAGGCCCATCCGCCCGAGTGGTACCTGCAGCGGCGCGCCGGCGCCTACAAGGCCTACTACGAGCACATGCCGCTGCGCCGGCAGATGGTCCCGTTGGGGCCGAGCATGCGCCTGTACCATCGGGTGGCCTTCGGCACGCTCGTGCAGTTCCACATGCTCGACGACCGCCAGTTCCGCTCGCATCAGCCCTGCGTGCCGGCCGGCCGCGGCGGCTCCGTCGTCGTGGAGGACTGTGCCGAGCGACTCGATCCTCGCCTCACGATGCTCGGCGACACCCAGGAGCGCTGGCTGGAGGCCGGGCTGGACCGCTCGCGCGCGCGGTGGAACGTCATCGGCCAGCAGACGCTGATGGCGCAGCTCGATCGCAAGCCGGGCCCCGGCCAGCGGTTCTGGACCGACGGCTGGGACGGTTACCCGGTGGCGCGCCGGCGGCTGCTCGAGTACCTCGGCCGGCGCAAGCCGGCCAATCCGGTCGTGATCGGCGGCGATGTCCACATGTTCTGGGTCACCGACCTCAAGCCCGACTTCGACGACCCCGCCTCACCCGTCGTCGCCACCGAGTTCGTGGGCACCTCGATCACGTCGCAGAATTCTCGCAAGCAGGAAGAGATCGACGCGATCGCGGGCGACAACCCGCACGTCCGCCTCGGCAACCCGACGCGGCGCGGCTACGTGCGGGCCGAGGTGACGCCGCAGCGCCTCCGGATGGACCTGCGCGGGATGCGTTCGGTCACCCAGCCGCGCGCCGAGGCCGACACGCTGGCCTCGTTCGTCGTCGAGGACGGTCGCCCCGGCGCCGTTCGCGCGTAGTCCTCGGCCGTCGAGAGCCTCTTCCGGAATCCGCCTCGGGTACACTACGGGCCAATGCGCATCGGCGTCCTGATTCCCACGCGCGGTGTCGTGATGCACTCGGCGCGGCGGCCGCCGGTCGAGGACTGCTGGACGATGGCCCGGCGGGCGGACGAGGCGGGCTACGACGCCCTCTGGGTCGGCGACAGCATCGTGGCGAAGCCGCGGCTGGAGCCCCTGACGACGCTCGCCTACCTCGCCGGCATCACCGAGCGCGTGCGGCTGGGCACGGCGGTGCTCCTGCCGGCGCTGCGCCATCCCGTCGTGCTGGCCGGGCAGATCGCCAACGTGGACCAGCTCTCGCGCGGCCGGGTCGTCCTGGGGCTCGGCGTCGGCTGGAGCCTGCCGTCGGCCGAGCGCGAGTGGGCGGCGTGCGGGGCCGACCACAAGCGGCGCGTGCGACGGCTAGAGGAGCACGTGCGGATCTGGCGCATGCTCTGGCGCGGCGAGCCGGTGACGCATCGGGGCGAGGACTACGAGCTGACCGAGCACACCATCGGACCGCTACCGTGGAACGCGGCCGGGCCCCCGGTGCTGATCACCGCCGGCAACCGCGGCGAGCTGCTCGACGCGCAGTTCGACCGCTTCGCGCGGCTGGGCGACGGCATCATCACCACGTACCTCCACGCCGAGGAGTGTCGCCTGGTGCGGGAGCACGCCGAGGCGGCGATGGCCCGCCGGGGTCGCGCGGTGACCCCTTTTCCGCTCTGCGTGTACACGACGGTCCGGATGGAAGACGACCCGCGGACGGCCGAGCGGATCACCGGCGAGTTCCTGGCCACCTACTACGGCGGCGGCGTGCATTCGCGCGGCACGATGGGCCTGGGGCCGGCCGACGTGGTGATCGCGGCCCTGCGACGCTACGTCGAGGGCGGCGCCACCGACCTGTGCGTGCGGTTCGTCGGCGACGACCAGCTGGCCCAGCTCGAGCGCTTCACGCGCGAGGTGCTGCCGCATCTGCGCGGACGCTAGGCGCCGCGCCGCCGGCGTCCGCGCGACCTCGTCGAACGTCTCGAGACCTGTCGTCAGCTCTTCGGCGCGGGCGTGTACTTGCCGGTGAGCTGCGGCGTCGTCGCCGGCTCCAGCTTCTTCTCCTGGCGCTGCAGGCGTGTCTCGCGCGCCCACGTGCGCTTGAGGTCGTCGCGCACGTCGAAGCGCAGGCGGCCGAGCCCTTCCGTCTCCAGCTCGATCTGGTCGCCGTTCTGGAACGCGCTGAGACCGCGGTGGTTGGTGCCGGTGGCCAGCACGTCGCCGGGCTCGAGCGTGTGGATCGACGTCACCCACTCGATGCAGCGCGGAATCTTGTGGGCCATGTCGTCGGTGTTGAAGTTCTGCATCAGCGTGCCGTTGACCCACAGCTTGATGGCCAGCTGGTGGGGATCGGGGATCTCGTCGGCGGTGACGAGATAGGGGCCGATCGGACAGAACGTATCGCGCGACTTCATCTGGTAGAAGACGTTGCCGGCCGGCGGCAGGCCGCGGGCGGAGCCGTCGATGAAGTTCATGTAGCCGAACACGTAGCTCATGGCGTCGGCCGCCCGTACGTTCGTCGCCCGCTTGCCGATCACCACCGCCACCTCGGCCTCGCCCTCGAAGATGGTGGCGGGGACGTCGGGGAGCACCATCGTGTCGCCGGGCCCGATGATGCTGTTGGGCGACTTGTGGAAGGCGTTGATCGGCGCCGGCTCGCTCCGGGTGCCGTCCTCCATGTAGTTCACGGCCATCGCCACGATGTTGTAGGGCTTGGGGATGGGCGGGCGCACGCGGACCCGGCCGACGGGGACACCGCTGCCCCGGCCGACCGCCTCCTCGAGGCGCGCGCGATACTCGGCGAAGCGCGCGATGAGCCCGCTTACGAGGTCATGGGGCCCGAGGTGCGGGATGTCCTTGACCATGGCCGACACGTCGACCACGGTGTCGCCCTTGAGCACGCCCAGCTTGAAGTCGTCGAAGTAGAGAAGTTTCACGGTGTCCTCCTGTCCGTCGTGGCGACGCCGGGACTATAGCAGCGGCCGGCCGCCATCGCCACGCGGGGTACGATCGTCGGCATGACGACGCCGATGCGCCCGGTGCCCGACGGCGTCCTGGCCTGGGTCGGTCGGCGCCGCTGGCTGCGCTGGTGCGACGCGCTGCTGGCGTGGGCGCTGCTGTGGGTCGCGTGGACGGCGGGGCTGGGGCCCGGGCATCCGCAGGCCGCGGCGGTCGTGACCCTGGCGCTCGTGGTGGCCGGCGGGTGGATCCCCACCGTGCGCGTTCGCTGGCGGCCGGTCTCCGGCTGGGTCGGGCTGCACCTGAGCCGCGACCTCCGACCCGGCGATCGGGCCTGGTACGTCGTCCGCGACGCCAGCCTGGTCGTGGTGACGGCGCGCCGGGGCGCGCGGGTCATGATCGCGCGACCGGACCTGGTCGAGGACGAGGTCATCGGCGTGCGCCGCACGCGGGTGTTCCTGCTTCCCGCCGACGAGTAGTATGGGGGGCCCGAG
>JBKOZA010000447.1:0-3031 GCA_046725675.1 Candidatus Methylomirabilota bacterium | reverse complement strand
CTGCTGGGTCGAGCCGACGCCGACGTTGACCTGGCGCTGCCGGCCGGCGCCATCGCGCTGGCCGAGCGACTTGCCGCGGAGCTGGGCGCCACCGCCGTCGTGCTCGACGGCGAGCGCGGCGCCGCCCGCGTGGCCGGGCCCGGCCTGCAGCTCGACCTCAACGACTTTCGCGCGCCCACCCTGGTGGGCGACCTGGCCGAGCGCGACTTCACGGTGAACGCGCTGGCGGTGGAGCTCCCTCGGTTGCTGGCGACGGGACGGGCGCCGATCGTCGATCCCACCGGCGGCATCGCCGACCTCCGCGCCCGCCGGCTCCGGCCCCCGGGGCCGCGGGTCATCGCCGACGATCCGCTGCGCGCGCTGCGAGCGGTCCGGCTCGAGGCCACGCGCGGGCTGCGGCTCACCCCGGCGGCGGTGCGGCTGGTTCGCGCCGCCGCGCCCGCGCTCCTCTCCGTGTCGATCGAGCGCGTGCGGGACGAGCTGGTCATGCTGCTGCGGCTGGCCGCGACCGGGCACGCCTTGCGCCGCGCCGACGCGCTCGGGCTGCTCGAGGTGATCCTGCCGGAAATCGGCCCCATGCGCGGCGCGGCCCAGCCGGCCCCACATCGCTTCAACATGCTCGAGCACTCCCTGCGGGCGGTGGAGGCCTGCGACCGCGTGCTCGCGCGGACGCCGGCGCTGACGCCGTTCGGCGATGAGCTGGCCAGGCACCTGGCCGAGCCGCTGGGCGGCGCGCTCGATCGGGCCGCGGTCCTCAAGCTGGCCGCGCTCCTGCACGACGTGGCCAAGCCCCAGACGCGGCGGCTCGTGGCCGGGCGCGTGCGCTTCTTCGAGCACGACCTCATCGGCGCCGCCCGGGCGCGCGAGATCGGCCAGCGGTGGAAGTTGCCCGAGCGCGCGGTGGGCGTGCTGGAGCGTCTCGTGCGCCATCACCTGCGCCCGATGCACCTGGCCCAGACTCGCGAGGTCACCCGCCGGGCGCGCTACCGGTTCTACCGCGACCTCGGGCCGGACACGCGCGACCTGCTGCTGCTGGCGCTCGTCGACGGCGCCGCGGTCACCGGCGCCTCCCCGCTGGCGGTCTGGCGGCGCGCCGGGCTGATCCGCGATCTGCTGGGCGGCTGGGAGGAGGCGGAGAGCGTGGCGGCGGCGCCGCCGCTGCTGCGCGGTCAGGACGTCATGGCGCGCTTCGACCTGCCACCGGGCCCCGCGGTCGGCGACCTGCTCGCCCGGGCGCGCGAGGCCCAGGACCTGGGGCTCGTCCGCTCGCGGGAGGAGGCCCTGGCCTACCTTGACTCCTCCGGCGGCGGCACCTAAAGTAGCGAGACTCAACGCGAAGCAACCCAGGTCGGAGGAGGCTCACACCATGAGTCAGTGGCGCGTCGCGATGGTCGTCGTCTCGGTCCTGTGGCTGCCGCTCGTCGCGGCCGCCGCACCGGCGGGCAAAGTCGTCGTCGCGCAGGGTGTCGATCCCACGACGCTCGACATGATGAACCAGTCGGAGCAGCCGGCGTCCAACGTCGGCGCCCAGATGTTCGAGGCGCTGCTCGAGCGCGATCAGAGCCTCAAGCTCGTACCCACGCTCGCCGCCGAGATGCCCAAGCTGGCCGCGCCGACGACGTGGGAGGTGAAGCTGCGGCGTGGTGTCAAGTTCCACAACGGCGAGGACTTCAACGCCGATTCGGTGAAGTTCAGCCTCGAGCGTCTCGCCAATCCCGCCAACAAGCTGCGGGGCTCGACATCGTTCGCGCCGATCGACCGGGTGGAGATCGTCGATCCGTACACCGTGAAGATCCACACCAAGAAGCCGTGGCCGGTATTCCTCAGCCACATCGCGCTGCGCCAGGCGTCGATGTATCCGCCCAAGGAGTATGCCGGCAAGGACACCGCGGCCATCTCGAAGAACCCGATCGGCACCGGGCCCTACAAGTTCGTGCGCTGGGCCAAGGACGAGGAGATCGTGATGGAGGCCTTCCCCGGCTACTGGGGCGGGTCGGCCAAGATCAAGACCGTCGTGTTCAAGCCGATCCCCGACGACGCTGTGCGGGTGGCGGCGCTGCAGAACGGTGAGATCGACGTGGCGGTGAACATTCCGCCCCACCTGGCCAACATCATCGAGAGGCACCCCAAGGTCTTCCTGAGCACGGCGCCGTCGATCCGCACCATCCAGCTCATGTTCTACACGCACCAGATGGACAGCGACCACAAGCCGACCGGGCCGTACAACGGCCCCACGGCCGACAAGCGCGTGCGGCAGGCCATCGCCCACGCCATCGATGCCGACGAGATCATCAAGGGCGTGATGGACGGCAAGGCGGTACGCGTGGCCACCATGCTGCCCAGCCTGCACTTCGGCTACGACCCGTCGCTCCAGCCGATCAAGCAGGATCTGGCCCGGACCAAGAAGCTGCTCGCCGACGCCGGGTTCCCCAACGGCATCGACATCGTCCTCAACGGCCCGCAAGGCCGTTATGTGCGTGACAAGGAAGTGGCGGAGGCGGTCGCCGGGCAGCTGACCAAGGCGGGCATCCGCACCACGCTGCGGACCTTCGAGTTCGTGAACTACCTCAACAACATGGTGTACGTGCACAAGGCCGGGCCGGTGTGGCTGATCGGCTGGGGCCATCCCACGATGGACGCCGAGGCCATCTACTTCCCGCTGTTCAAGTCCCCGAACATCTTCGTCAACTGGCACAACCCCGACTTCAACGGGATGGTGGAGGAGGCGCAGACGCAGATGGATGAGAAGAAGCGTCTGGCTCAGTACCACCGGATCAACAAGCTGTGGATCGAGGAGACGCCGGCCGTCCCGCTCTACCAGCAGATCGACCTGTACGGGGCCAACCGGCGTCTGGCCTGGAAGGCCCGCAGCGACGAATTGATCCGCGCCTACGACATGGCGCTCAAGGACGGCAAGTAGGCCGCCGAGGGGTGGAGTAGAATGGGGGACGCCGAGCGGCCGTAATTCAGTGGCAGAATGCCAGCTTCCCAAGCTGGACGTCGCCGGTTCGAATCCGGTCGGCCGCTCCAA
>JBKOZA010000446.1:0-1119 GCA_046725675.1 Candidatus Methylomirabilota bacterium | reverse complement strand
CCGGCGATGGGCCGCGCGCTGGCCAGCGGCGGCCCTTACCTGATCGACGCGCGCATCGACCCCCACTTCAAGTAGGCGCGGCCGGTCGGTCCGAATAGGCGCGTTCGGGGCGGCGTCAGACCGTTTGAGGAGCATGAGCATGAGTCGCGTCGTCCCGTTCCTGTTCGCGCTCCTCCTGGTCGCCGGGACCGCCGCCGCCCAGTCGCCGGACTGCTCCCGGCTGCCGACCTCGGCCCAGCGCGCGCGCACCTGCAACCCGCAGCAGGAGTGCCTGGCCCAGGTCGAGCGCACCCTCAAGGGCCCCGCGCTGGAGTCGGGACGTCGTGACTGTCAGCGGTTGCCGACCAGCGGCACCTGCTACGGGCCGGAGACGTACAACCCCCAGGCGGAATGCCGCGAGCGTCAGCGCCGGTAGACCCTCGACCGGCCCAGAATCGCGCGCCGACCCGGCTGGCCGCGGGCCGAGGACGGTCCGACCTGTCCTTGTCTGGGGCACGGCGACGGTATACAACTCGATTCCGAGAGGACACCGCCATGACCGAGGCCAGTGGACTGATCCGCGGGCTCGAGGGCGTCGTCGCCGCCGAAACCCAGCTCTGCGATCTGGACGGCGCCCATGGACGACTGGCCTACCGCGGCTACGATATCGCCGACCTCGCCCGCCAGGCGACCTTCGAGCAGGTCGTCTACCTGCTCCTGCACGGTGAACTCCCCAAGCCTGCGCAGCTCGACGCCTTCGTGGTCGCCCTGACCGCCGCCCGGGCGATCCCCGCGGAATTGATCCAGGCGTTCCGGCTCATGCCGAAGGACACGGATCCCAACCGTCCCCTGCAAGCCGCCATCGCCATTCTCGGAATGTTCGACCCGGACGCCAACGACAACTCGCACGCCGCCAACGTGCGCAAGGCGGCCCGGCTCACCAGCCAGGTCGCCACCGCCATCTGCGCGCACCACCGCGTGCGCCAGGGCCAGGACCCGGTGGTGCCCGCCGCCGGGCTGTCCCACGCCGCCAACTTCCTGTACATGCTCACCGGCGAGCGGCCCGGCGCGGCCGCCGTGAAGGCCTTCGACGCCAGCCTCACGCTCTATGCCGAGCACGAGCTGAACGCGTCCACGTTC
>JBKOZA010000445.1:0-4769 GCA_046725675.1 Candidatus Methylomirabilota bacterium | reverse complement strand
GGCCGCCCGGACGAGCGCGGGCCATCAGCGGCGGCCGAGGCTGTCCGTGGTCTCCTCGAGCGCCTTGGTGAACCGGCGCAGCAGCTCCTCGACCTCGCTCTCGGAGACGATCAGCGGAGGGCAGAGCGCCACCGTGTCCTGAAGGTTGCGCACGATGAGGCCGTTGGCCTGGGCCCGGGCGACGAAGAGGCTGCCGGCGGTGCCGGGAGGATCGAAGGCGCCGCGACCCGGCTTGTCGGGCACGAGCTCGACGCCGGCGACCAGGCCGACTCCGCGCACGTCGCCCACCAGCGGGTGGCCGGCGAGCGTGCGCACGCCCTCCTGCAGCCGCGGCCCCACCCGCCGCACGTGGCCGAGCAGGTCACGCTCCGCGAAGATGTCGAGCACCTCGAGGGCGACGGCGCAAGAGGCCGGGTGACCCGTATAGGTGTAGCCGTGGGCGAATACGCCGAGCTTCTCGCTCTGCCCGACGCACGCGCGATAGATCTCCTCGGAGATCAGCGTGGCCGACAGCGGCAGGTAGCCGGAGGTGATGGCCTTGGCCATCGTCATGACGTCGGGCTTCAGGGCGAACGTCTCGCTGCCGAACATCCGCCCGGTCCGGCCGAAGCCGCAGATGACCTCGTCGGCGATGAGGAGCACGTCGTGCTTCCTGAGCACCGCCTGGACCTTCTCGAAATAGGTGGCGGGCGGCACGATGACGCCGCCGGCCCCCATCACCGGCTCGGCGATGAAGGCGGCGACCGTCTCGGGGTCCTCGCGCTGGATCTGCGCGTCGAGGTTCTCGGCCAGGCGCGTGGCGAACTGTTCCTCGCTCTCGCCCGACGCGCCGTACCGGTAGAAGTACGGGCAGTCCGTGTGGCGCACCTGCGGGATCGGCAGGTCGAAGTCGCGGTGCGAAGCGGCCAGCCCGGTGAGGCTGGCCGCGAGCATGGTGGTGCCGTGGTAGGCGCGCTGGCGCGCGATGATCTTCTTCTTGCGGTGGCGGCCGCGCGCGTTGTTGTAGTACCAGACCAGCTTGACCGCGCTCTCGTTGGCCTCCGAGCCGGAGTTGTTGAAGAACACCTTGGACATCGGCACCGGCGCGAGCTTCACCAGTCGCTCGGCCAGCTCGATGGCCACGTCGTTGGCCTTCCCCCCGAACTGGTGGTAGTAGGGCAGGCGGCGCAGCTGCCGGGAGGCCGCCTCGGCCAGCCGCTCCTCGCCGAAGCCGAGCGCGGTGCACCAGAGCCCGGCCAGCGCCTCGAGATACTCGCGGCCGGACTCGTCGTACACGTACACGCCCTTGCCGCGTGTGATGACGAGTGGCCCCTCGCTCTCGTGACGGCCCAGATTCGTGAACGGGTGCAGCTGGTAGGCGACGTCGCGGCTCCGGCTGGTCGTTGTCGTGTCCATGGTCGGGCAGGATAGCGCATCCGGGGGGCGCCGCAATCGCGCCTTGATTCCGGCTGCTGCGGAGCCTAGTCTCCCGGGCGGGCGGTCGCGACGACCGCGGGAGGCGGCGAGGAGATCAGAAGGTCGCCCTCCCAGTGGAGGTGAGCCCCATGACCGACGAGCAGCAGCGCATCCGCAGCTATCTCACGAGCCAGGCCGCCAAGCTGGTCCCGGCCGACATCGTGGACAAGGTCCGCGCCGCGATGGCGCAGCTCCACGCGGCGGCGCGCGCGGTCCCGGCGACACGCTTCAATGACCCTCCGGCCGCCGGGGAGTGGAGCGCAAACGAGGTGATGGCCCACGTGGTCGAAGCCGGCCGCCACTTCGGCTCCGCCGTCGAGCGGCTGCTCGACGGCCGGCCTCCCGGCGCGCCGCGCGACGCGGCGGCGCGCGACACGGGGCCGCGACCGCTCGACGCCTGGTGGAACCTGCTCGAGCGGGACCGCCGCTTGCTGTTCGAGCGCGTGCTGCGCGCCGAACCCACCGCGCGCCTGGACGGCACCGTCGAGCATCCGTTCTTCGGCCCGCTCAACTGGCGGGAGACGTTGCTGTTCATGCGCCTGCATGACCTCGACCACGCCGGCCAGATGCAGAAGATCGCCGACGCGCTGGCCGCGTGATGCGCGTCGCCATCGGCCTGCGGCTGGAGTCCGACGAGGACTGGGAGCAGGCCTCGAGCTACGTCGTCGAGGCCGAGCGGCTCGGCGTGGACTTCGTATGGTCCCACGAGTCGTGGGGGCTCGACGCGGCGACGCCGCTGGCGTTCATGGCCGCCCGCACCTCGCGCATCCGGCTGGGTTCGGGGATCATGCAGGCCGGCACGCGGACGCCCGCGCTGCTGGCCATGACGGCGATGAGCCTGGCCTCGATGTCCGGCGGCCGCTTCGTGCTGGGGCTGGGCGTGAGCGGCCCCCAGGTCATCGAGGGGTGGCACGGCCTCCGCTTCGATCGGCCGGTCACCCGCATGCGCGAGACCGTGGAGATCGTCCGGCGCGCCGTGCGAGGCGAGCGGGTGGCCTACAAGGGCCAGATCTACGAGCTGCCGCTGCCCGGCGGCGAGGGCAAGGCGCTGCGATCGTCCGCGAGCCCGCGTCCGGTGCCGGTCTATCTCGCCACGCTGTCGCCCCGCAGCCTGGAGCTGACCGGCGAGATCGCCGACGGCTGGCTGGGCACGTCGTTCATGCCCGAGCACGCGCGCGTCTTCTTCGACCACATCGAGGCGGGCGCGGCGCGGGCGGGCCGCTCGCTGAAGACGCTCGATCTCCAGGCCGGCGGGCACGTCGCCTTCGGTGACGACGTCGAGCGGCTGGTCGCCGCCCGCAAGCCGGGGCTCGCCTTCACGCTCGGCGCCATGGGCTCCCGCCAGCACAACTTCTACAACGACGCCTTCAAGCGTGCCGGCTACCCTGACGCCGCCCAGGAGGTGCAGCGCCTGTGGCTGGAGGGCAAGCGCGACGAGGCCGCCGCGCGGGTGCCCGACGAGCTGGCCCTCAAGGTCAACCTGCTCGGGACCGAGGCGATGGTGGCCGAGCGCCTGCGCGCCTATCGCGCCTGCGGGCTCACCACGCTGCGCGTCGATCCCGGCGGCGCCACGCTCGACGCTCGACTGGCCACGCTGGCCCGGCTGATGACCCTCGTCGGGACGACGTGAGGGTCACCGCCCGCTCGCCACTCGGTCTCACACGTGAGCGATCGCGTCGATTTCCAGGCGCACGCCCCGCGGGAAGTCCTTGACGGCGACCGTCGAGCGCGCGGGCGGGACGACGCCGACGTTCTTCCGGTAGACCTCGTTCATGCCCGCGAAATCGTCGTGGCTGGCCAGGAACACCGTCGTCTTCACCAGCTTGTCCATCCGGGTGCCGGCGGCCTCCAGGATTGCGCGAATGTTGGCCAGCACCTGCGCGGTCTGCTCCTGGATGGTCGTGCCCACGACGTCGCCGGCCGGCGAGAGCGGAAGCTGGCCCGAGACGAAGACGAGATCGCCGTAGCGGATGGCCTGCGAGTAGGGCGCGCCCTGCAGCGGCGCCGGGGCCTTGTCGGTGCGAACGGCGGACTTGGTGGTGGCCACGGTCGTGTCCTCCTCAGGGGCCCGGATGTTACCACCGTGCGTGCGTGACGCCGCGCGTTGACAAGCTTCGCGGCCCTGTGGTTATGTCGTGGCCACCGCCGCGCCGGCCGGGTGAGCCGGGCCATCCCAAGGAGGAATTCATGGGCATCCTGAGACCCCTGGCCGTCGCCGCCGTCCTCTGGCTCCTGGGCGCCTTCGCGCCGTCGGCGCAGGCCGAGACCACCTTGCGGGTGGTCATGCACTCCGATCTCAAGATCGTCGATCCGATCTGGACCACGGCCTACATCGTCCGCAACCACGGCTACCTGAACTACGACACGTTGTTCGCCATGGACGCCAAGGGCGACATCAAGCCGCAGATGGTCGACAAGTACGAGGTGAGCAAGGACCAGCTCACGTACACGATGACGCTGCGCGACGGCCTGACCTGGCACGACGGCAAGCCCGTCACCGCCGAGGACTGCGTGGCCTCGATCAAGCGCTGGGCGGCCAAGGACTCGATGGGCCAGAAGATGATGGGCTTCGTCAAGGAGCTCCAGGTCGTCAACCCGAAGACCTTCCGGGTGGTGCTCACCGAGCCGACTGGCCTCGTCCTCGGCGCGCTCGGCAAGCCCTCCTCCAACGTGCCGTTCATGATGCCCAAGCGTGTGGCCGACACCGATCCCAACACGCAGATCTCGGACTTCACCGGCTCCGGGCCCTTCATCTTCAAGAAGGAGGAGTGGAAGCCGGGCGACAAGGCCGTGTACGTGAAGAACCCGAGCTACAAGCCGCGCGCCGAGGCGCCGTCGGGACTCGCCGGCGGCAAGGTGGCCAAGGTCGACCGCGTCGAATGGAAGTGGATCCCCGACCATCAGACGGCGATCAACGCGCTGCTGGCCGGTGAGGTCGACATGCTGGAGTCGCCGCCGCACGATCTCTACCCGATGCTGAAGGCCGCCTACCCCGTGCGTCTCTTCCAGGGCAACCCGCTCGGCAACCAGTACACCTTCCGCTTCAACACGCTGCACAAGCCGTTCGACAACCCCAAGATTCGCCAGGCCGTTCTCCACGCCTTCAACCAGGAAGACTTCCTCAAGGGCGTCATCGGCGATCCGGAATACTACAAGACCTGCAAGTCGTTCTTCCCCTGCGGCTCGCCGCTGGCCTCGACCAAGGCCCTCGAGGGTTTTCTCGACTCGAACTTCGAGAAGTCCAAGGCGCTGCTCAAGGAGGCCGGCTACGACGGCACCCCGGTCCTCCTGATGCACTCGACCGACCTCGCCGT
>JBKOZA010000444.1:0-1889 GCA_046725675.1 Candidatus Methylomirabilota bacterium | reverse complement strand
GCGGCGCTGCGGGGGGATCGGCGGGTCGCCAAGCCGTCGGCGGATCGCAAGGAAGGCGCAGCGTGACGTGAACGCTCGTATCGCGGATGTCGTCGTCGTGGGCGCCGGGATCATGGGTGTGAGCACGGCGTATCATCTGGCGCGGCGACGGGTTGGGCGCGTGGTGGTGGTCGAGCGGGATGAGGTGTGCTCGGGGTCGACGGCGCTCGCCAGTGGCGGCATCCGGCATCAGTACGCCAACCGGATCGGTGTCGAGCTGACCCGCCACAGCATCGAGACCTACGAGCGGTTCGAGGACGAGTTCGGGGTCGATCCGCGCTTCCGGCAGCACGGGTACCTGATCCTGGTGGCCACCGAGGCGGAGCAGGCCCAGGCCGAGCGCAACGTGGCGTTGCAGCGAAGCCTGGGCGTCGACGTCACGCTGCTGTCGCCGGCCGAGACACACCGCCGCTTTCCCTACCTCGCCACCGACGACCTGCGCGGCGCCACCTATTCGCCGCGCGACGGCTACGCCGATCCCTACCTGGCCACCACGGCCATCGCCGGGCGGGCGCGCGACCTGGGCGTGACGATCCGCACCGGCTGCGAGGTCGTCGGCTTCGCGCGCACGCCGGAGGCCGTCACCGGTGTGGTGACGCGCGACGGCGCAATCGAGGCGCCCGTCGTCGTCATCGCCGCCGGCCCCTGGTCGGGCGTGGTGGGATCTCTGGCCGGGGTGGACGTCCCGGTCAAGCCGCTGCGGCGCTCCAAGTTCATCACGGCGCCCTTTCCGTTCGAGAAGATCCCGGAGGCCACGCCCTTCGTCATCGACCCCCACCAGGGGATCTCGCTGCGGCGCGAGGGCGCTGGCATCCTGCTCGGGATCGGCCGTCGCGATCACGTCGGCTCCTTCAGCACGGCGCTCGACTGGGCCCTGGCCGAGCCGCTGGTGGAGCGCGCGGTGCGCCGGGCGCCCCTGCTCGCCGACGCCGCGCTCATGCGCACCTGGAGCGGCCTCTACGAGATGACGCCGGACCAGACGGGCATCGTGAGCGCCGTGACGGGCGTGGCGGGTCTGCATGTCATCGCCGGCTTCAGCGGCCACGGCTTCATGCACGGCCCCATCGCGGGGCAGCTGATGGCCGAGTTGATCGTCGACGGCCGCGCGAGCACGGTCGACGCCGATCCTCTGAGCCTGGACCGGTTCGCGAGGGGCGAGACCAGCGTGGAGTCCCTCACCTTCACGTGAAGGGATCGGACGCCATGAGGAGGACTCCGATGGCAACCGATGTCACTCGATTGGTGGACGTCGAGAACGGCCGGATCAGCCGCCGCATCTTTGTCGAGCAGGAGATCTACGAGCAGGAGCTCGAGCGGATCTTCGCGCGCTGCTGGCTCTTCCTGTGTCACGAATGCCAGATCCCGCGACCGGGTGACTTCTTCAGCACGTACATGGGCGAGGACCCGGTCCTCGTCGTACGCGACACGCAGGGGCAGCTCCGCGCGTTTCTGAACGTCTGCCGTCATCGCGGCAATCGCGTGTGCCGCGCCGATGCGGGCAACGCCGCCACCTTCACCTGCGCGTATCACGGCTGGACGTACCGCAACGACGGGCGGCTGGTCGGGGTGCCGTTCATCAAGGAGGCCTACTACGGCGCGCTCGAGCGTGACCAGTGGGGCCTCGTCCCCGTCGCGCAGCTCGAGAGCTACAAGGGGCTCGTGTTCGCGACGTTCGATCCGGAGGCGCCACCGCTGCGCGACTACCTCGGGGAGATGGCGTGGTACCTCGACCTGTTCTTCGATCGTCTCGAGGGCGGGGTCGAAGTCGTCGGCGGGCTGCACAAGTGGATCATGCCGTGCAACTGGAAGCTTCCCGCCGAGAACTTCGCCGGCGACGGGTACCACGTCAC
>JBKOZA010000443.1:0-7777 GCA_046725675.1 Candidatus Methylomirabilota bacterium | reverse complement strand
AGGTGATACTCCCAGCCCTTCCCCTGCCCCACGAAATGGACGGCGCCGTACACGACGCCGAGCGCCGCCACCACGTGGCGTGGGCCGAACCGCCCGCCCCCGAGCGCCCCGACGACCGACAGCACGGCACCGGCGCCGACGGGCAGAAACACTTCCGGGCGATACACGTTCCACGCCACGTCCCGCCCCAGGCGCGAATACAGCGGGAGCAGATAGTCGAACACGATGGCTCGCCACGCCGGCAGCGCGCCCGCGAGCGCCAGCCAGCCGAGGGTCGCCAGCGGCGCCAGCGTACAGCCCGCGACGAAGAGGACCAGGGCGGCGCTGATGCTCCGGCGCGCTCGCCACGCCGCCACCGCGACCACGACGCCGAGCGTGCCAGCCAACACGATCGCGTGGGGCTTGATGGTCGCGGACGCTCCCAGCGCCAGCCCTCCCAGGAGCAGCGCTCGGCTCCGTCCCGTCTCGATCCATCGCGCGACGCCCAGCGCTCCCGCCAGCAGCAACGGACACAGCAGGAAATCCCGCTGCCCCGCCTGCCACGCCCCACAGGAAAGATGGTAGAGCGCGAGCAACACCCCGGCGGTGCCCGCTGCCAGACGTCCCCATCGCGCCGCGAAGGCGGCCGCCGCGACGCAGGCCGCGCCCAACCACGCCAGATCGAACACCCGCCACGCCAGGTCCCCCGTCCCCAGCACCCCCACGACGAACAGGTGCACGACATACACGCCCGGGAAATTCATATCGAACAGATCCCGATAGGGCACGTCGCCCTGCAAGATCCGCCACGCCACGTAATGCATCAACGGCGCATCATGCGCCAGCGGCCACGTCATGGACCACCACACCAGCCGCGCCGTGGCGAGCGCCCCAACGCCGAGCGCTATCCACGCCAGGCTCTCCACGACACGCTTACGACCGCCAGCGTCGATCCCTGACGCCACCCGTTCGATCAACCGCTTTCGAGCGCCGGCTTCGCCGGCGCAATCCTGTTGTTGGTCTAGGTCTGGGGGGAGGCAGAGAGGAGTGCGGTGAAAGCCGCGCGACGATCGTCGGAAGGGGGGCGATAGCCCCCCTCCGAGTCCGCGATAGCCCCCCTCCGAGCTAGCGCCCAAAATACGCCTCGATGACGAGCTCGTCGGCCTGGATCACGCCCGGCGGCCCCTCCGCGATCTTCTCGCCGTGATCGAGGACGAAGACGGTCTCGCAGAGCCCCATCACGACCTTCATGTCGTGCTCGACGAGCAGGATCGTGCGGCCCTCGTCGCGCAGACGGGAGACGGCGGCGAGCAGATCGTTGAGCAGCGTGCGGTTGACGCCGGCGGCCGGCTCGTCGAGGAGGATCAGCGCGGGGTCGGTCATGAGGACGCGCACGAACTCGACCAGCTTCTGCTGGCCGTAGGACAGGTTGCCGGCGTACTCGTCGGCCAGCCGCTCTAGCTTCACGAACTGGAGCATCTCGCGGCCGCGCTGCTCGGCCTCGGCGCGGGGACCCCGCGTGACCACGAGCAGGTTTTCCAGCGCCGTCAGCTCGGGAAAGACGCGGATCACCTGGAACGTCCGGCCGATGCCCCGTCGGGCGATCGCCGAGGGCCTGAGGTGGTCGATACGGTCGCGCTGGAAGATCACGCGTCCGGCGTCGAGCCGCTCGAGCCCGGTGACGCAGTTGAAGAGCGTCGTCTTGCCGGATCCGTTGGGTCCGATCAGCCCGTAGATGTGCCCGGTCTCCAGCGTGAGCGACACACCGTTGACCGCCGTCACGCCCCCGAAGCTCTTGCGGACGTTCTCGACCGACAGGATCGACATCAGATCGTTCGGGGCAGGCGATAACGGGTCTGGAGCAGGCCGAGCACGCCGCGGGGCATCAGCAGCACGACCGCGACGATGATGGCGCCGAACAGCAGCGGGTGCACGTAGGGATAGCGCGCCCACACGAGCTCCTGGATCACGAACAGGGCCACCGCGCCCAGGACCGGTCCCCACACGGTGCCCTTGCCGCCAAAGAGCACCATCACGATCATCGTGACCGTGATGGCCAGGGGAAACACGCTGATCGGCTCGATGTAGCCCTGGTCGCGCGCCATCAGGGCGCCGGCGATCCCCGGCCCCGCCGCCGACAGCAGGAAGGCGGCGAGCTTGTGGTGGAACGTGTCGATACCCATCGCCTCGGCGGCGATCTCGTCCTCGCGGATCGTCATGAGGCGCAGCCCGAACCGCGAGGTGACGATCAGGTAGGTCCCGAGCGTGGTGGCGACGGCCAGCAGCCCCATGAAGTAGTAGACGGGTCGCGTGGCGTCGGCCGTCGGCAGCGACAGCCCGTTGCCGCCGCCGGTCAGGCCCTCGAAGTACGAGACCAGCGCCCGCAGCACCTCGTTCAGGCCGAGCATCGCGATGGCGAAGTATGGGCCCTTCAGCCGCAGGCACGGGTAGCCGATCAGGACCGCCAGCAGGGTCGCCGCCAGACCGCCAGCGAGGGCGGCCAGCGGCCACGGCCAGCCGCCGCTGGTGACGAGGATCGCGCCGGCGTAGGCGCCGACACCGAAGAAGGCGACGTGGCCGAAGGAGACGTAGCCGGTGAGACCGGAGATCAGGTTCCACGACCCGGCCAGCGCGACCCACATGAACATCTGCACGGCCGCCCTCACGCCGTAGCCCGTACCGACGGCCGGGTAGAGGGCCAGCGCCACGGCGAGGACCGCGAGCGATAGGGCGATCAGCCCGCGCGGCCCGCTCACGTCTGGCGCCCGCCCAGCAGTCCGGTGGGTCGAACCAGCAGCACGAGCACCAGCAACACGTAGGCCACGACCTCCGAAAGCTGCGTCGTCAAGAACAGCGAGGCGAGCTGTTCGACGAGGCCCAGCAGCAGGCCGCCCAGCAACGCGCCCGGGTAGTTGCCGGCGCCGCCCAGCACGATGACCAGGAACGACTTGAACGTCCACACCCCACCCATCTCCGGCTGGATGGCGACGATCACGGCCAGCAGGGCGCCGCCGCCCGCGGCCAGCGCGCTGGCCAGCCCGAAGGTGACGAGGTGGATGCGGGCGACGTCGATGCCACACACCATCGCCACCTCCCGGCTCTGCGAGGTGGCGCGGATCGCCTTGCCCAGCCGTGTCGTCTTGAGGAAGAGGAAGGCCAGGCCCGTCACCAGCCCCGCGAACACGAACGCGATGGCGCGGGGCCGGGAGAGCGCCAGTCCGCCCACCACCCAGGAGCCGGTGACGTACTCGACCGCCCGGAGATCGGACGAGAACAGGTTCTGGGCCACGTTCACCAGCGCAATCGAGATCCCGAACGTGAGCAGCAGCGAGGACAGCTCGGGAGCGTCGACGACCCGGGCCACCAGGCTCTTCTGCAGGAGGACCCCGACCACGAACAGCGTGGCCATCGCGATCGGCACCGTGAGGAACGGGTTCAGCCCCGCCCGGCTGTAGAGGAAGAACGTGACGTACGCGCCGAGCATCAGCAGCGCGCCGTGGGCGATGTTGATGACGCGCATCACCCCAAAGATCAGCGCCAGCCCCAGCGCCACCATCGCGTACAGCGCCCCCGACAGCACCCCCGAGATGACGACCTGCCCAATCATCTCCGGCGTCACCGCCACGCTCACAGGCCCGTCACCTCACGTGGTTGACCAGCCCACTTCGAGCGCCGGCTTTGCCGGCGCAATCCCGCTTTTCTGGGCTAGGGGGAGGCATCGGAGGGGGCCGCCCAGGCCCCCTCCGAGTTGCTATCGCTGGTTCCAGGGCGGCGTCGGGAAGCGCGGCTTGGCCTGGGCCAGCTCGTCCGGCCACACCGTGACCTTCTTCTCGCCCTGCCACTGGAACGTCACCATCTTATGCGTGAGCTGGAAGCCGTCGGCGTCGACCTTGAAATCGCCGAACATCGTCTTGGTCTCGAGCTTGAGCAGCTGCTCGCGTACTTTGTCGGCGTCGAGGGAGCCGGCTCGCTTCACCGCCTCGGCGTAGATGACGCAGCCCGCGTACCCGGCCGCCGAGTGATACGAGGGTTCGTGCCCGAAGTCCTTCTTGTACGTCTCGAAGAACTCCTGGTTGCCCGGGTACGGCAGCGTCGGCTCCCACTGGGTGGCGCCGTAGATGAACTCGGCGTTCTGTTTCAGCGTGTCGTAGAACTCGGGCAGGTCGCCGCCGACCGTGACGCCGTACATCTTGGGACTGACGTTCAGCTCCTTCATCTGGCGCGTGAGGGCGACCGCGTCGTCGAAGTAGGTGGCGGCGGCCAGCACGTCCGGGTTGGCGGCCTTGACCTTGGTGAGCAGCGCCGAGAAGTCGGTGTTGCCCTTGGGATAGGCCTCGGTGAACACGACCTGCAGGCTCTTCTTCTTGGCGAGCTCGACGGCGCCGGCGGCGGCGGCCTTGGAGAACAGCGTGTCCTCGTTGACGACCGCGATGGTCTTGAGCCCGCGCTTGGCCGCCATGTCGACGAGCCCTTCCAGGTAGCCCTCGGCCGGCGAGATGACCATGAAGATGTACTTGCGGCCCTTCTTGAAGATCGAGGTCGTGGCCGCCAGCGGCGCCACCATCACCTTCTTGTACTTCTCGGTGACGTTCGCCGAGGCCTCCGACACCGGGGAGGAGTACGGGCCCATCACGGCGTCGACCTTGTCCTCGGTGATGAGCTTCTCGTACAGCCGCACGGCCGTGGCCGGCAGCGACTGGTCGTCGTACACGACCAGCTCGGCCTTGCGGCCCAGCAGTCCCCCCTTGGCGTTGAGGTCCTTGATGCAGAGCTGGTAGCCCTCGTGCTGGTTCTTGCCGAGCTTGGCGTAGGTGCCGGTGAGCGAGAGCGAAGCGCCGAGGCGGATCGGCCCCTGGGCGTCGGCCGGCAGCCACAGCGCCGCCAGGAGCAGGGCAAGAGCGAGGGATCCGAGCGCTTTGACGGTCATGCGGGGGTCCTCCTGGGAGCGATAAGTCCGGGTGTTTGATAACATCCGCTGCTTCGACGTGTCAAGGAGACCGCCACCGGCCTTGGTGAAAGTGATAGGCTGAAGAGGCCCATGGTCTTCTCCGGTCGCCGCATCCTGATCGTCGAGGACAACGCCGACGCCCGAGAGGCGCTCCGGGTGCTGCTCGAGCTCGAGGGGCACACCGTGGAGGCCGCTGCGGAAGGCCTCAAGGCGATCGAGATCGCCAGCGCCAAGGTCCCCGACATCGCGCTGGTGGACATCGGCCTGCCGGGGCTCGACGGCTACGGGGTCGCCCGCGAGCTTCGCAAGCTGGCGGGGCGCCGATCGGTCCTGATCGCGCTGACCGGGTACGGGCAGCCGGAGGACCGTCGGCGCGCCCTCGACGCCGGCTTCGACGAGGTGCTGGTGAAGCCGGTCGACCCGGCCGCGCTGACGACCCTGCTGGCTACTCTCGAAATTCCTGGTCGAGAATCTCCCGGATGAAGCGGTCCAGGGAGACGGGATAGAACCGCGCGTCGGGGGACACGATCACGCCGGTGTCGATGACCTCGCGGCGCGACAGCTCGTCGAGGACCCGCTCGAGGTGGCGACCGGGATCGTGCTCGTGCCGGCGGATCGCCAGGTCCTCGCTCTCCAGCACGACCTTCGACGCGTAACGGAAGCTGAAGACGCGCGCCACCAGCCGATGGTCCATCAGCTCCCGCTCGCCGAACAGCTCGCCGTAGGTGGGTCCGTCGCCGCCGGGCGCGATCACCAGGCGCGGAGAGACCTTGATGCGCCCGCGCACCTCGACCGCGCGGGCGGGCTGGTCGTGCTCGGGGGCGACGAGGATGTAGGGCAGCACGTGATAGCCGGTGACGATGCCCGTCAGCGGCTTGCGGACGATCTCCGTCTCGCTGAAGATCGCGCGGAGGAACTCGGGATCCGACCACGCACCGTCCACATCGAGAGTGTACGACCTCGCGGCCCTCACGCGACACGTTGACTTGGGCGGCCCGACGACGGCACGCTGAAGGCCATGGACCAGATCGGCGACCGCCCGACACTGACGCCACCCACCGGCCGCGAGTGGACGCACGTCTGCGAGCGTTGCGGCGAGCGGATGGAGGAGCGCCACTGCAAGATCATCTGCCCCAACTGCGGGGCGCTCAGGGATTGCTCCGACCCGTGATCCCGGCTCCAGGGGTCTGATGAGCCGGCCGCGCGTCTTCCTCCTCTCGCCCGCCCACTGCGGCGGCGAGCGGGCCGCCCTGCTCTTCTCCACGCGGGCCTCCTTCGAGCTCGCCCGCCGCCTGCGGGAGCCCGAGGGCGCGACACTGGGCGAGGTGTTCTCCTTCCTCTCCGGGCTCTACTTTCGCGGCAAGCTTGCCTATGCCGAGCGCTTCGGAATCCCGCTGGTGATCACGCCCAACACGGGGCTGCGGCCGGCCGACGATCACGTCACGCTCGACGCGCTGCGGAGCGCGGCGCGAGTGGACATCCACGCCGCCAACCCCCGCTACCGCCGGCCCTTGCTGGCCTCGGCGCGGGCGGTATCGGGGACGCTGGGCCCCGACGCCGACGTCACACTGCTGGGCTCCATCGCCTCCGACAAGTACGTCGGCGTGCTGCTCGACGTGTTCGGCGCGCGGCTGACGTTCCCGGCCGCGTTCGTGGGTCGCGGCGACATGAGCCGCGGCGGCCTGCTGCTGCGCTGCGCGCGCCAGGGCGAGGAGCTCGACTACGTCCCCGTCGCCGGCGCCGCCCGTCATGGTCCGCGACCGCCGCGACTCACCCCGGTGCGTTGATGGCGCGCCGGCCCAGGCCACGTCGTGGCCGGACGGCCGCCCGCCAGGACCCGGGCCCGGCCCGGGCCACCCGCGACCACCACCCGGCGACCCGGCGGCGCGGCGGGGCGGCCTCGGCCGTGGCGTCGATCGCCATCCCCCGCACGCGGGCGGACGTCGAGCTCGAGATCGGCGGTCGTCGGGTCCGGCTGACCAACCTCGACAAGATCTTCTTCCCCGAGATCGGCGGCACCAAGCGTGACCTGCTGCAGTACTACGCCGACGTCGCGCCGGTCCTGCTGCCCCACCTGCGCGACCGGGCGATGGTGATGAAGCGCTACCCCAACGGGGCGAGCGGCGAATTCTTCTTCATGAAGCGGGCGCCGCACCCACGCCCCGAGTGGATCACGACCTGCGCCATCGAGCACGCCTCCGGCAGTGTCATCGACTTCCCGGTCATCGACGACCTGGCCGCCCTCCTGTGGGTGATCAACCTCGGCTGCATCGACCTCAACCAGTGGTACGCGCGCTGCGACGACGTCGACCGGCCGGACTACCTGCACTTCGATCTCGATCCCGTCGGCGATGTGGCGTTCGCCACCGTGCGGGAGGCCGCCGGGGTGGTGAACGAGACGCTGCGCGCGCTCGGCATGCCGACCTGGGTGAAGACGACGGGCTCGCGCGGGATCCACGTGTACGTGCCGATCGTACGCGGGCCCAGCCAGAAGCAGGTGTGGGAGGTGAGCAAGACGATCGCGGCGGACGTGGCCCGTCGTCACCCGCGGCTGCTCACCGCCGTGTACAAGAAGGCGGCGCGCCCGACCGGGCGCGTACTCGTCGATTACAACCAGAACGCCTGGGGCCGCACCCTGGCCTCCGTGTACTCCGTGCGCCCCCGCCCCCGCGCCACCGTGTCGACCCCCGTGACCTGGGTCGAGGTGGCTCGCGGTTTCGAGATCGAGGACTTTCGCATGGACAACGTCCCCGCCCGCATCGCCGAACTCGGCGACCTCTGGGCCCCCCTCAACGCCCCCAAGGCCCGCTTCGACTTGACCCGCCTGGCCTAGCGCCGGGGCGAACGCGG
>JBKOZA010000442.1:0-7121 GCA_046725675.1 Candidatus Methylomirabilota bacterium | reverse complement strand
ACGCCTACAAGTACGCCGCCTACGACGGCCTCGGCGCCCTCCAGCGCCGCGCCGCCGACACGCCCTAGCCCCGCGCACGCCGGTCGCGCCGGGTCAGGCCGCGCACGATGCTCCCCGCGCGCCACTGATGGCTCGCCTGTCGCCGTAAGCGAGCGCAGGCCCCGGCGAGCGCGACCCCCCCGCCCCCAAGGGGATTGCCCGAGGTGAGTCGAGTCGCCGATCGCGCGCTCGCCGGGGCCTGCGCTCGCAACGGCGACGACGGCTCGCCATCAATGTGGCGCTGCGGGGAGCATCGTGCGCGGCCTGACCCGGCGCGACCGGCCTGCGCGCGGCTCGACCGCCCGGGGGCCGACGGGGCTGCGGGCGCGGGGCTAGGGCGTGGCGGCGGCGCGGCGCTGGAGGGCGCCGAGGCCGTCGTAGGCGGCGTACTTGTAGGCGTCGCCGAGCGAGGGGTAGTTGAAGACGGTGTTCACGAACATGTCGATCGTGCATTCAGTCTGCAGCGCCATCAGCCCGACGTGGATCAACTCGGCGGCGATCTCGCCGATGATGTGCACGCCGAGCAGCCGCTTGTCGGGATACCGGAAGATCAGCTTCACCTCCCCGGAGAGGTCGCCCGTGATCTGGCCCCGCGCGTTCGTGCGGTAAAACCCGCGGCCGACGCAGTAGTCGATCCGGTGCTGCCGGCAGCTCTCCTCCGTCTCGCCGGCCATCGCGATCTCGGGGATCGTGTACACCGCCAGGGGGAAGATCGGCGCCACCTGCGTCTTGTACTTCGGCAGGTCGAACGCGTGCACCATGGCCACGCGCGCCTGCTCCATCGAGGTCGAGGCCAGGGCGGGGAAGCCGATGACGTCGCCGGCGGCGTAGATGTGCTCGACCGACGTCTGGTACCGCTCGTTGACGGCGATCAGGCCGCGCTTGTTGACGCCGAGCCCGGCGCGCTCGATGGCGAGCTTGCCGACGTTGGCCACGCGACCGGCCGCCACCAGCACCTGGTCCACGACCAGGCTGTCGCCGCTCTGCAGCTCGAGGCGGACACCGTCGGCCTCGGGAACGTAGCGGCTGACGCCCTCCTTCAGGCGCAGGTCGATCCCGAGGAAGCCCATCTGCAGGCGGAGTTGGTCGGCCATCTCGGCGTCGAGAAAGCCCAGGAGCCGATCGCGGCCGTCGATCAGCGTCACCTTGATGCCGAGCGCGCCGAAGATCGTCGTGTACTCGCAGCCGATGACGCCGGCGCCGACGACGGCCAGCGTGCGCGGCAGCCGTTCCAGCTCGAGGATCTCGTCGCTGTCGTGCACGCGCGGGTCCTCGAACGGCACGTCCGTCGGCCGGGTGGGCACCGAGCCGGTGGCGATGAGGATCACCTCGGCCTGCAGCACCCGGTCCGGCTGACCGGCCGCGACGACGCGGACCGTGTGGGGATCCTCGAAGCTGCCGAGACCGTGAATGACGTCGATCCGGTGGCGGCCGAGGTTCTCGCTGATGACCTGGCGCAGCGAGCGGACGACCTCGTGCTCGCGATACATCAGTTCCTTGACCGTCAGCTCGCTCTTGAGCTGATAGTCCACGCCGTAGAGGCTGTGGCGGTTCAGCCCGGAAAAGTAGAGCGCGGTCTCGCGCAGGGTCTTGGAGGGCACCGTGCCGGTGTTGGTGCCGGCGCCGCCCGGATAGGGCTCGCGCTCGACGACGGCGACGCGCTTGCCGAAGTACGCGGCCTGGGCCGCCCCCTTCTCCCCGGCCGGACCGGCGCCGATGACGATCAGATCGTAGGTGTCCATGCCCGCGTCTCCGTACCCTATGACGGCGGCGCCCCGCGATTCAAGCCGGGGCCTCAGCGTCGACCGCCCGCGAGGCGGCGCGCCTCCGGGTGCGCGCGCAGCCGCCCCATGGCCGCCACCCCCAGCGCGGGGCCGATGGCGAGCGTGGCGAAGGCCCAGCGCCAGCCGACGGCCGCTACCGCGAGCGGGATGAGCCAGATGGTGAGCGTGGTCAGCGCGAAGCCCACGCAGGTCTGGGTCGTCAGCGCGGTGCCCACGTAGGCCGGCGGGCACAGCTCGGTGATCGCCGTGGAGAACTGTGCGGAGTCGGCGATGACCGTCACGCCCCACAGCAGCGCGACGAGCAGAGTCACCAGCGGCGGTCCGCCGAACGTCGCGCCGATCGCCAGCGCACAGGCGCCGCTGAGCGCCATCGCCGCCATCGTGAGCGTCGTCCGGCCCCACCGATCGGACGCGAGGCCACCGGCCCAGCAGCCCAGGGCGCCGATTGCAATCACCACGAACGTCGCGGCGCTGGCGTTGGCCCCGAGGTAGTCGCCGCCGCCCCGGGCGCGCAGGCTGTCGGCCAGGAACAGGCCGATCCACGCCCACATCGCGTAGAGCTCCCACATGTGGCCGAGGTAGCCGAAGCACGCCAGCCGCGGACCCGGGTCGCGAAAGATCGCCGCCGCCATCCGCACGTCGAAGCGGGCCCCGGGGAACGCGTGCGGGCCCTCGCGCACGAAGGCGACGACCAGGCCCGCCCCCAGCAGCGCCAGCCCCGAGGCGACGAGCAGCGTGCCGCGCCACGGCAGGTCGGTCACGCCGCGCACGAGGTGCGGCGTGGCCGAGCCGACCGTGAGCGCGCCGATCAGGATGCCGAGAGCCAGGCCGCGCCCCTCGCGGAACCAGGTGGCCATGATCTTCATCGCCGGCGGATAAGCGCCGGCCATCGCGACGCCGGTGAGGAAGCGCAGCGCGAGGGCGGCGCCGAGGCCGTCCGCCGCCACCGCCAGCCACGCGTTGGCCAGGGCGCCCACCACGGCGCCGGCGATCATGACCCGGCGAGCCGGCCAAACGTCGGGCAGGTTGGCCAGCGCCGCCCCCAGCGTGCCGACGATGAAGCCGGCCTGCACGGCGATGGTGAGCGCGGCGCTGCCACCGTCCCCCAGCGCCCACTCGCGGCGCAGCGCCGGCAGTACGGCCGAAGCGCTGAACCACAGCGAGAGGGCCAGGAGCTCGGCGGCCGACAGGACGGCCAGCTGCCGCCAGCGCTCCGAGCCCACGGAGGCGACGGCTACTCGATGACCTTGCGCTCGCGCAGCCCGGCGATGTCGCCGGCGCCGAAGCCGAGGTCCTTGAGGATCGCCTCGGTGTGCTCCCCGCCGAGCGGCGCCGCCGTGCGGACCGTGCCAGGGGTGTCGGAGAGCTTGATGGCGATGCCGAACTGGCGGACGCGCCCGTGGGTGGGATGCTCGACGTCCACAATCATGCCGCGGTGTTGGATCTGGGGATCGCGCACCATCTCCTCGACGTCGTACACCTTGCCGACACAGACATCATGCTTGACCAGGAACTCGTACCAGTCGTCGCGGTCGCGGGTGCGGATGAGGGCCTCGATCGCCTCCCGGGCGGCGGCCTCCTCGGGGTTGGCCGCGCGCACGAACTGGTCCGGCTTGCGGGCGAAGCGCGCGAAGTCCGGGCGGCCGATCGCCTTGCAGAAGTTCTCCCACAGCCAGGGCTCGGTGCAGCCGATGGTGAGTAGCTTGCCGTCGCGCGTCTCGTAGATGGCGTAGTACGGATAGGAGCCGCCCAGGAAGCCCTCCCCCCGCCGCGGGGCGACGCCGTCGGAGAAGAAGAAGCGCATGTTGGGCGTCGCCGCCAGCAGCGAGACGCTGGTGTCGAGGTAGGACACGTCCACGTGCTGGCCCCGGCCCGTCCGCTCGCGCGCGAACAGCGCCAGCACGATGCCGAGCGCTCCGTGCAGGCTGGCGCCCGCGTAGTCGGCGACGAGATTGAGCGGGATGACCGGCTTCTTGCTGCCAGCCTCGCCGATGAGGTTCAGCACGCCGGCCAGAGACAGGTAGTTCATGTCGTGGGCGGGATAGTTCCGGTACGGCCCATCCTGTCCGAAGCCCGACAGCGAGCAATACACGAGCCGCGGGTTCACCGTCTGCAGGGCCTGGTAGCCCGCGCTCAGCCGGTCCATCACGCCGGGACGGAACCCCTCGACGAGGACGTCGGCTCCGGCGGCCAGCTTGCGAAAGATCGCCTGGCCCTCGGGCGATTTCATGTTCAGCGTCATCGAGCGCTTGTTGCGGTTGACGAAGGCGTGGATCGTGCGGCGGATCGACAGCTCGTCGGCCGCCCGCTCCGGCTCCGGGGTTTCGATCTTCAGCACGTCGGCGCCCATGTCGGCCATGAACATGCCCGGCATCTCGGCCGGCGGTACGCGGGCCAGCTCCAGCACCTTGATCCCGTCGAGCGCGCCCATATGACTAGCTCCTCGTCGTGACGAGCCGCGCGGTGAGCGCGCGGATGTCGGGAATGTCCTCGAGATGCGCCAGCTGCGCCGCCACGCCGTCGGCCTCGTCGGCCCCGAGCACCGGCGTCGCGCAGGCGAGGAACTTGTCGCGCAGCTGCGCCTCGGTGAGTGGCTGGTCGGGATGTCCCGTCGCGCCGCGGGGCGGGGAGTCGAGCACGCGGCCGTCGCGCAGCCGCACCCTCACGCGGCTCCAGGCGTGCTGCTCGAGGCCGTCGGGCAGGGCCGGGTCGACGACCATGCGGACGCGGTCCATCAGTGTCCGGGTACCGGCGTCGGCCACCGGCCCATCGGCGAACGAGCCGAGGTCCACGCGCCCGGTGGCCAGCGCCGCCGCCGCGCAGAACTGCATCGAAAATTTCCGCTCGAGCCCGGTGCTGGGGGCGACGTGGCGCAGCACGTCGGGGACGACGTGGTTGACGCCCACCTCGACCTCGGCCACCTGGTCGGCCTGCAGGCCGTGCCCGGTTCGCAGCGCCAGGAGCGCGTCGATCGCCGAGTGGGTCAGCGCGCACGACGGGTAGGGCTTCACGGCGATGCCGGAGGCGAGCACCTGCCAGTGCTGGCCGAGGGCGTCGAACGCGCCGGCGGGCAGCGTCGCCGCGCTGAAGGCGGCGGCGTACCCCTGGCGGCCGTCGAGCGCCGTGTCGGAGGCGGTGAGACCGTCCCTGGCCAGCATCGCCGCGAACACGCCGTTGCGGGCGGCGTGGCCGGCGTGGAACGGCTTCGTCATCGACCCGAAATTTTCCTTGAGTCCGGAGGCCAGCGAGGCCGCGATGCCGAGCGCGTGGCGCGTGGTGTCGGCGTCGAGCCCCAGCACGCTGGCGGCGGCGGCCGCGCAGCCGAGCGTGCCGATGGACGAGGTCGCGTGCCAGCCGCGCGTGTAGTGCTCGGGGTTGAGCGCCAGGCCCAGCGCGGCGCTGATCTCGAAGCCGATGAGGTAGGCGAGGACCACGGCGGCGCCCCCGGCCGGCTCGGCCTCCGCCGAGGCCAGGGTGGCGGCGAGCAGCGGCGCGCTCGGATGGCCCATCAGCGCGAAGTTCGTGTCGTCGAAGTCGTGAGCGTGACCGGCGGTGCCGTTGGCCAGCGCCGCCCAGGTCGGTGCCGTGCGCAGCGATGTGCCGATCACGGTGCACAGCGGTGTGCCGCCCTCGACGCGGGCGACGGCGCGCACGCTCGTGGCGGCCGGCTCGGCGGCGCCGGCCAGCACCACACCGAGCGTGTCGAGCGCGGCCCGGCGAACCTGCGCGACGGCGGCGTCGGGACAGTCGCGCAGCGAGGTCTTGACGACGAACTCGGCGAGGCGGGCGGTGGCATTCATGGCCCGCACGATAGCGGAGGGGCCGGGCGGTTGCAAGGCGGCCGACCGCGACGGACAATCCCGCCGGGAGGAACCCAGCGTGCCATCCACCACGAATCGCCGTGTGCTGCTCCGGAACCGACCGGTCGGTGAGCCCACGCTCGCCGACTTCGAGATCGTCGACGCGCCGCTGCCGGCCCCCGGCGACGGCGAGATCCTCTGTCGCGCGATCTGGCTCTCGCTCGATCCCTACATGCGGGGGCGCATGAACGACGTGAAGTCGTACACCGCGCCGGTCGAGCTGGGCCAGGTCATGGTCGGCGGCACCGTGAGCGAGGTCGTGGAATCGCGACATCCGGGGTTCAAGGCCGGCGAGCTCGTCCTGGGCTACGGTGGCTGGCAGTCGTATCACGTGGCCCGGGCCGGCGCGTCGCCCGGTCCGTTCGGCCCGCTGAAGCTCGATCCCACCGTCGCGCCCATCTCGACCGCGCTGGGCGTGCTGGGCATGCCGGGCATGACGGCGTACGTGGGCTTGCTCGACATCGGCCAGCCGAAGGCTGGCGAGACGGTGGTGGTGTCGGCGGCTGCCGGCGCGGTCGGCTCCATCGTCGGACAGCTCGCGAAGATCAAGGGCTGTCGTGCGGTCGGCGTCGCCGGCTCGCCGGCCAAGTGCGACTACGTCGTGAAGGAGCTCGGGTTCGACGCCTGCGTGAGCTATCGCTCGCCGGATCTCTTCGCCTCGCTCAAGGACGTCTGCCCCAAGGGCATCGACGTGTACTTCGACAACGTCGGCGGCGACGTGCTGAAGACCGTGCTGCGGCTGGTCAACCCGTTCGCGCGCATCCCGCTCTGCGGCCTGATCTCGCAGTACAACGCCACCGAGCTGCCGCCGGGACCGAACATGGGACCGATCCTGGTGAATCGCGTCACCATCCGCGGCTTCATCGTCTCCGATCACGTCGACCGTCTGCCGGCGTTCCTCGCCGATACCGCCGGGTGGGTCCGCGAGGGCCGGCTGAAGTATCGCGAGGACATCGTCGAGGGGCTCGAGCAGGCGCCCCGCGCCTTCATCGGCCTGCTCCGTGGTGACAACCTCGGCAAGATGCTGGTGAAGGTGGGCGCCGACCCGACCCGCCTCTGAACCCGGCTTGCGGTCAGGGTCAACTCATGTATAGTAGTCGCCATGACCGTGGAGTTTCGAGAAGAACCTTGCCGCTCGGCCCTCAACCGAGTGGAAGGAATGGATTTTCGGTGGTCGCTCAACCCCTACATGGGCTGCGTCCACCGCTGCACCTTCTGCTACGTCCGCGCGTACGAGCTCCGGGCTGAGCGACCCTGGGACGACCGCTACGGCCGCTCGATCCGCGTGAAGGTGAACGTCGCCGAGGTCCTCGACCGGGAACTGGCCAGGCCGGGCTGGAAACACGAGAGCGTGGCCATCGGCGCGGCGACAGATCCCTACCAGCCCGCCGAGGGACGTTACCGCCTCACGCGCCGGTGCCTCGGTGTGCTGGCGGCG
>JBKOZA010000441.1:0-5233 GCA_046725675.1 Candidatus Methylomirabilota bacterium | reverse complement strand
CTGGAGATCAGCACGTCCTGCACGTCGTCCAGCGAGTTGGCCGGATCGACGACGCGGCCGTTCCTGATGAGCAGGTTCATGCCTGCACTCCCTTGCTGCCCGCGAGCATGAACAGCACCGCCATGCGCACCGCCACCCCCTTGGCCACCTGGTCGAGAATCACCGAGTACGGCCCGTCGGCGACCTCGGGGGACAGCTCGATGCCGCGGTTCACCGGCCCCGGGTGCATGATCAGCACGTCGGGCCGCGCCTGCATGCGCAGCTTGTCCAGGGTCAGGCCCCAGTAGCGCGAGTACTCGCGCAGCGAGGGAATGAGCCCGGCCGTCATGCGCTCGTGCTGCAGCCGCAGCATCATGATCACGTCGACGTCGCGGATCGCGTCCTCCAGCCGGTAGGCGACCTTGACGCCCAGCTCCTGCACGAAGGGCGGGATCAGGGTCGGGGGCCCCGCCACCGTGACCGTCATGCCGAGCTTGCGCATGCCGTGGATGTTGGAGCGCGCCACCCGGCTGTGCGCGATGTCGCCGACGATCGCCACGCTCAGCCCCTCGAAGGATTTCTTGTGCTCGCGGATGGTCAAAAGGTCGAGCAGCGCCTGGGTCGGGTGCTCGTGGCTGCCGTCGCCGGCGTTCACGATAGAACAGGAGAGGGACCGGGCCAGGAGTTGGGCAGCACCGGCGGAGGAATGCCGGACCACGACGACGTCGGGGCTCATCGCGGCGATGTTCTTGGCGGTGTCGATGAAGCTCTCGCCTTTCGAAGCGCTGGAGCCGCTGGCCGAGAAGTTCACGACGTCGGCCGAGAGCCACTTGCCGGCGATCTCGAACGACGTGCGGGTGCGCGTGGAGTTCTCGTAGAACAGGTTCACGATGGTCTTGCCGCGCAGCGCCGGCACCTTCTTGATCTCGCGGCCGGCGATCTCCTGCAGCGTGGCCGCCGTGTCGACCAGCAGCAGGATCTCGGAGGCGTCCAGCTCGCGCATCGCCAAGAGGTCCTTCCGCGTCCACCCCATCGTCAGGCCTCCTCGGGTTCTTCGATGACGACTCGATCCTCGCCGTCGTGCTCGCGCAGTCGGACCGCGACGCTCTCGCGCCGGGACGTCGGCAGGTTCTTGCCGATGAAGTCCGGCCGGATCGGCAGCTCCCGGTGACCCCGGTCGATCAGGATCGCCAGCTGGATCATGTTGGGCCGCCCGAGGTCGATCAGCGCGTCGAGCGCGGCCCGGATGGTGCGGCCGGTGAAGAGCACGTCGTCCACCAGGACGACCGTCTTGTTCTTGATCGAGAAGGGGATGTCGGTGCCGCGCACCACCGGGGCCCCGCGCATGTCGAGGTCGTCCCGGTAGAGCGTGATGTCCAGGGTCCCGACCGACACCGAGGTGCCGTCGATGGCCGCGAGCCGGGCGGCCAGGCGCCGGGCCAGCGTCACGCCCCGGGTGCGGAGGCCGACGAAGGCGAGGTCCTTGGCGCCGCCGTTACGCTCGAGAATCTCGTGGGCGATGCGGGTGAGGGCGCGGTCGAGGGCTGCGTCGTCCAGCACCTGCGCCTTTTCGCGCAGGCGGGGTCCCGTCGTCATCGTCTCTCCTTACGAGCCTCACGGGGCTCACTTAAAGGAAGAGGAGCGTCATCAAGCACTCTACCCGGGTGGTCGCGCTCCTGTCAACGGCTCGTCGCGAACTTCGAGCAGGGCGAGGAGCTGATCGATGTTCACCGGCTTGGTGGCGTGCGCGTCGAAGCCGGCGGTTCTCGCCTGGCGCACGTCCTCGGCCTGACCGTAGCCGGTCAGCGCGATCAGCCGCGGCCGTCCGGGGCCGGCGGTTGCCCGCAGGCGGCGCGCGACCTCCATGCCATCGATGTCGGGCAGACCGATGTCGCAGAGCACCACGTCGAAGCGTCCGCGCTGGGCGGCCGCCACGCCGTCGAGCCCGCGGCCGGCCGTCTCCACGAGGGCCCCTTCGGCCTCGAGCATGTAGGAGACGACCGTGCGCGTGTCGTCGTCGTCCTCCACGACGAGGATCGAGCGACCGCGCAGGCGGCTGGACGCGCGGGCCCGGTTGCGCAGGTCGGCCGGTGGGGTGAGGGCCAGCGGCAGCTCGACCCGGAAGCAGGCGCCCCGGCCGCTGCCCTCGGAGGTCACGCCCACGCGGCCGCCGTGGAGCTCGGACAGACGCCGGACGAGGTCCAGCCCGATCCCCAGCCCGCCGGCCCGGCTCTGCGTGCCCTGCCGGAACGCCTCGAAGATCACCGGCAGGTCCTGGGGCGCGATGCCCTCGCCGGTGTCCTCGACCTCCAGCACGGCCTGGTCGCGGTCGGCGGTGAGGCGCAGCGCGATACCGCCGCCGGGCGGCGTGAATTTCAGCGCGTTGGAGATCAGGTTGCCGGTGATCTGCTGCAGACGCGCGCCGTCTCCCCACATGGGCAGTGGCGTCGCCGGCAGCACGGCGGTGAAGCGCAGGCGCTTGAGCGCGGCCGCCTCCTCGTACGTTTCCACCGCCATGCGGACGGGATCGCGCAGGTCCAGCGTCTCGAAGCGGAGCGTGAACTTGCCGTGCACGATGCGGGAGAGATCGAGCAGATCGTCGACCAGCCGCACCTGCTGGCGGATGTTGCGGTGGATCGCCTCCAGCGCGCGGGCGGTGATCTCGTCCAGGCTGCGGTGGCGCCGCAGAACCTCCGTCCAGCCCAGGATCGGCTGCAACGGGGTCCGCAGCTCGTGGGACAGGGCGGCGATGAACTGGTCCTTCAACCGGCTGGCGGCCTCGGCCGCCTCGCGCGCCGCTTCGAGCTCGGTTCGGACCCGCTCCTGGTCCGTCACGTCCTTCCAGGTGACGAGCACCGCCTCGACCGTGCCGTCCGGCCGCCGCAGCGGGTGGGCGTTGGCGCGGAGGTGCCGTCGGCCGCCGAGCGGGTGGTCGAAGGAGACCGCCAGGCCGGTCACCGACTCGCCGGCGAGCCCGCGCGAGGAGGGATACGACGCGGCCGGCAACAGCCGGCCCTCCGAATCGAACAGCGGCAGCCCGCGCACGCGCTCTTCGAGCGACATGCCCTCGCTGAACTCGAGCATCCGCCGGCCGGCGTCGTTGACGAACACCAGCCGCGCCTCGTCGTTCACGACGAAGATGCCCTCGTCGACCAGGTGCACGATGGCCTCCAGCCGCGCGGCCTGGCGGGCCACCTCGCGCTCGAGCCTGGCCGCCTCCGTGATGTCGTGGAAGACGGCGAGCACGCGGTCGCCGCGGATGTCGTCGGCGGCCGGCAGGATGACGGCGTTGACGAGACAGGTGAGCCCGCGGCCGTCGATCTCCAGGGAGAGCTCGGCGCCGATCACCGCCTGGCGCTGGGCGCGTGCCCGCGCGATCGGATGCAGGGCCGACGGGAGCTGAGCGCCGTCGGGCGTGCGGACGCGCACGCGCGCCAGATGCTCGGCGATGGGCCGGCCGACGTCTCGGTCGGCGGCGAGAAGGTGCACGGCGGCGGCATTGACGCGCTCGACCACGCCGTTGCCGTCCACCATGAGGACCGGTTCTACCAGCGCGTCGAGGACGGCCCCGAAGATGCCCTGGGGATCGAACGGCCTTCGTGAATCGCCACTCACCGCATCGTCCTGTGGCCGGATCGCTCCGAGGATAGCACGGCTCCGTGGGGCTCTCGCCACCGCTGGCGCACCTCGTGATGGGCCTCGATCGTCACGCGGCCGCGCTTGATCACCAGCCTGCGCGGCGGCAGCACCGCCGCGACGTCCTCGGGCTGCGCGCAGTCCCAGACCACGAGGTCGGCGTAGCACCCGGGGGCCAGGCCGTAGTCGGGCAGCCGGAGGAGCCGGGCCGGATGCAGGGTGATCGTGGTCAGCAGCGCGCGCAGGTCGGCGGGGGTGCCCATGTGAGCGGCCACGGCCGCCACGAACGCCATGTGACTGAGATCGGCGGTGCCCACCGGCGTGAACGGGTTGCGGACGTTGTTGGAGGCGAGCGCCACCGGCACGCCCGCGTCGAGGAGCCGTCGCACCGGCGTGAGCCCGCGACGCACGTTGCCGTCGTCTCGACGGCCCATCAGGTACAGATCGGTCGCGGGCAGGCAGATGACGCCCACGCCGGCGGCGGCGATCTCCGCGATGATCTCGTCCTGGCGGAAGCCGGGCACCGCGGCCAGCTCGGTCAGGTGTCCGACCGCCACCCGTCCCTGCCACCCCGCACGCACCGTCTGGGCCGCGATCTCGCGCACGTGCAGGTGCTCCGGCTCGTCTGCGAAATCGACGTGGAAGTCGGCGTCGACGCCGAAGGCGGTGGCCAGCGCGAAGACGATCCGGATGTGCTCGAGGCCGTCGCTGTCGTTGTAGGGGCAGCCGCCGACCAGGTCGGCGCCCAGCGTCAGCGCGCGACGCAGGAGCGCCTCGGTGCCCGGCGCCTTGACGATGCCTTCCTGGGGGAACGCGCACAGCTGCAGGTCCAGCGCCGGCGCATACTCCTCGCGCAGTGGCAGCAGCGCCTCCAGGCCGGCCAGCCCGACGATCGGATCGACCTCGACGTGGCTGCGCATCGCGGTCGTCCCCGCCCGCACGGCCATGTCGAGGATGCGCCGAGCCCGGTCGCGGATGTCGTCGACGGTGAAGGCGCGCTTGGCCTCGCCGGTGAGCCGGATGGCCTCCTCGAGGGTTCCGGCCGTCGACACCACCCGGTCGCCGAGGAGGGCCTTGTCGAGGTGGATGTGCGATTCGACGAGACCGGGCGTCACCAGCCGGCCGCCGACGTCGATCGACTCGCGAGCAGAGCGGGCGGTGGTGTCGATGCCGACGATCCGCTGGCCGGCGACCGCGACGTCCACGAGGCCGTCCCGGTCCGTCAGGCGGGCTCCGCGTAGCAGGAGGTCGGCCGTCTCGCTCAACGGCGTCGGCCCGGCGCGAGGACGGCCATGCGACACACTACGACGAATCCGCGGCCGCCGGAAAGTGCGATGGACTAGAGTAGGGCACCATGGCGGCGCTGCCCCTCACCGGCTATCGCGTGCTCGAGCTCGCCCACCTCATCGCCGGGCCCGCGTGCGGGATGTACCTGGCCGACATGGGCGCCGACGTCGTCAAGGTCGAGCAGCCGGCGGTCGGCGACGCCTCGCGCACGGCCTACGGCACGCACCTGGGCGGCGAGAGCGCGGTATTCGTCACCGTCAATCGCAACAAGCGCAGCGTGGCGCTCGACCTGGCACGGCCCGAGGGGCGCGCCGCCTTCGAGCGCCTGCTG
>JBKOZA010000440.1:0-2350 GCA_046725675.1 Candidatus Methylomirabilota bacterium | reverse complement strand
ATGAAGGCGATCTGGCTGGCCTGGGACGCCACCACCCAGAAGGGCGTCGAGGAGACGATGCCGAAGCCGAAGTACGCGTTCCGCTCGACCGACAACGAGTGCGAGGCGGTGATGGCGTCGATCCTCACCGCGCGGAGCTGGAAGGGCAAGTTCCGGACGGTGGCCGGGATCAACCCCGACTACTCGTACGGGCGCGACAACTGGGCGGCGTTTCTGGCCATCATGAAGAAGTACGGCATCGAGGTGCAGGTGGTGAGCGAGCTGTGGCCCAAGCTGGGCGCCACCGACTTCACCGCGCACGTGGCCGCGTTGCAGCAGGCCAAGGCCGACCTCATCTTCTCGTGCTTCTGGGCGGGCGACACGCCGATCTTCATGAAGCAGGCCCACGGGGCCGGCCTCACCACCGGAACCAAGTTCGTGCTGACCACCGGCGGCGGCGTCCACGAGTCGCTGAAGAAGGCCTTCACGCCCGAGGGCGCCCTGCTCGGCTACAACTCGATGTACTTCGAGCACCCCAAGGCCAGCCCGCTCATGAAGGAGTTCGTGCGCTGGCACCACGAGAAGTTCAAGGAGTGGCCCAACTACGAGTCGGATCACGGCTACTTCACGATCACCGCCTACAAGACGGCGGTCGAGCGGGCGTCCCGGGCGGGCGGGGGCGCGTGGCCCACCCAGGACGCGGTCATTCAGGCGCTGGAAGGGGTCGAGGTCGAGTCGCTGTCGGGCGCACGGCGCTTCCGCGAGGACCACATCATGGAGGCCACCTTCTTCCAGGGCGTCACGACCCACAAGAACCGGCACGACTTCGTGACGATCGATCCCGTCGAGAGCATGGGGACGAAGCAGATCCAGAAGCCGAGCGGCGTCGGCCTCTACGACTGGATCAGCTCCTGGAAGGTGTGAGCGCGCGCCCCTGCTGCAGCAGAGCCTGAGCATCGCGCTCGGCGGCGCCTTCCACGCCGCCGGGCTCTTCCTCGTCGCCGCCGGCCTGCAGCTCGTCTTCGGCGTGCAGCGGATCCTCAATCTCGCCTGCGGCTCCTTCTACGCGCTCGGCGCCTACGTCGGCGTGTCGGCGGTAACGTGGGCGCTGGGGGCCGGCGTGCCGGCCCCGCTGTTCGTGCTCGTGCTGCTGGCCGCCGGGCTGGCGCTGGCCGTCATCGGGCCGCCGGTCGAGCGGATCGTGCGGGCCATCTACGACCGCGACGAGAGCTTCCAGCTCCTGCTGACCTTCGCGCTCGTGCTCATGTTCGAGGACGTCATCCGATTCGTCTGGGGCACGGCGCCTCACCAGGTCGGTAACGTGTACCTCGTGTACGGCCAGCTGCGCGTGGGGGGCTCCACCGTCCCGGTCTACAACCTGATCGTGATCGCGGCGGGCGGCCTGATCGCGCTCGGCATGGGCTGGCTGCTCACCCGCACGCGGTTCGGCCGCATCGTCCGGGCCACCGCCGAGAACCGCGAGATGAGCGAGGCCCTCGGCGTCGACATGACGCGGGTCTCCGTCCGCGTGTTCACCTTGGGCGTGGCGCTCGGCACCGTCGGCGGCGCCCTGGTCATCCCGGCCACCGCCGCCACCAGCGAGATGGGCATCGAGCTCATCGTCGAGGCCTTCGCCGTCGTCGTGATCGGGGGACTGGGCAGCATGCGAGGAGCGTTCGTCGGCGCGCTGATCGTCGGCCTGCTCAAGGCCGGCGCCATCGCCACCTGGCCGGAGGTCGAGATGCTGGCGGTGTACGTGGTGGTGATCGGAGTGCTGGTGCTGCGGCCGGCCGGGCTGTTCGCCCGGGCGATCGCGTGACCTCTCGCGTGGTGGGTGGCCTGCTCGGGCTGGCGTTGCTGGCGGCGCCGTGGGTGGCGCCGCGCTACTACGTGACCCTGCTGCTGCCGGCCTTCGCGTACGGTATCGCGCTGCTGGGCTTGAATCTCCTGTTCGGCACCACCGGCCTACTGTCCTTCGGCCACGCCCTGTTCGTGGCGCTGGGCGCCTACACGGCCGCCACGCTGACCACCGGCTTCCGCATCCTTCACTTGGAGGCGATCGTGGGCGCGGCCGCGGGGGTGGGGGCGGTGGTCGCCGTGCCGGTGGGCCTGCTCTGCGTGCGGTACGTGAAGATCTACTTCGGCATGCTGACGCTCGCCTTCGGCATGCTCTTCTACTCGTTCCTCTACAAGTTCTACGCGCTGACCGGCGGCGACGAGGGCCTCCGCATTCTCCGCCCGCTCCTGCTCGGCCAGGCCTTCGGAACGCTCGGCAAGGTAGAGTTCCTGGTCGGGCCCTTCTACTACTACGCGCTGGCGCTGCTCGCGCTCGCCACGCTCGTCATGTGGCGCATCGTGTCCTCGCCCTTCG
>JBKOZA010000439.1:0-1075 GCA_046725675.1 Candidatus Methylomirabilota bacterium | reverse complement strand
TCGCGACTTCCAGGTTCGCCTCGAGGACCGCGATCAGCGGCTGCCCGGCGTGATCGACCGCACGACGAGCCGCAGCTCCTTCCGGGTCGCCGCCGGCTACCTGCCCGACACTCTCCGCCACTGGTACGACCCCTTGAAGCGGTGGTTCCCGTGGCTCTTCGGTGAGGAAGGGATCGAGGTCGGCCCGATCCCGGCCGGCACGCCCGTCAACCTGATCGCCAACCTGAGCCTCGTCTCCGAGAGCGGTGACACGACGAACGTGATCGATCAGACGAAGGACGTGCTCGACCTGCTCCTCCGGCTCAAGCGCGACCTCAAGGCGTTGCCCAGGGATGCCAGCGACGAGGAGGCGCGCACGGTGTTCGCCAACCTCCGCCGACCCCTGCTCGCGCTCAACAAGTGCCGCGACTTCGTCGTCAACCGCGGCCACTACTTCGGCACCAGCTTCCTCAAGGACAAGGACGAGCCCGGCCTCAGCGATACCGACAAGCGGGCGCTGATCGAATTCCTCAAGACGTTCTAGCCTCGCCCAGGAACGAGCCATGACGGATCCGAGCGGAGGGGGCGAGCGGCGGGGTGTCACCCGGAGAAGCATTCATCGCTTTCTCGTGGCCAGCGTGCCGGGGAGCCTGGCGCTGCGCGGCGGATGGGGGTCGTGGCTGCGCCGGACGGAGCGGCGGGAATCGTCGTCGAGCGTCGCGCACGCCGCGGAGGCGGCGCCCGCGAGCGGGTACGAGTACATCGTGGTGGGCTCCGGCGCCGGTGGTGGCACGGTGGCCGCCCGGCTGGCCGAACGGGGGCACACGGTGCTCCTGCTCGAGGCAGGCGGCGACGAGACGCCCTGGAACTACCGCGTGCCGGTCTTCCACGGGCTGGCCACCGAGGACGAGGAGATGCGCCTCGATCACTACGTCCGCCACTACGCGGACGAGGCGCGCCAGGAGCGGGACCCGAAGTACCTGATCGAGCGCCGGGCCGGCCGGCGGGGCGTGTACTATCCGCGCGCCCGCACGCTCGGCGGCTGCACGGCCCACTACGCGATGATCATCGTGCGACCTCACGACAGCGACTGGCG
>JBKOZA010000438.1:0-1975 GCA_046725675.1 Candidatus Methylomirabilota bacterium | reverse complement strand
GCCGTCGCCTCCAGGGTTTCCAGCATGTCCTCGACGAACCAGATACCGGCGCCGTCCGCACCGAGCCCCTGGCCGTCGGCCAGTCGGCGCAGGATGTCGGGCTTCGGGACGGGCTTGCCGGGCTCGCGGCCGACCACCGCGACGTCCGACAGCCGCGGGTCGGCGCCGGTGAGCAGCGCGCGGGCGAAGCGCTCGGTCTTGGTGGTCACGATGACGACTCGGGTCGGTCCGCCGAGCAAGGCGACGAGCCGGGCCGGCACGCCGGGGTAGAAGCGGTGGTGGGCGAGCCAGTCGGCGGCGTCGCGGGCGAACCAGTCGTCGCGGACGCGGTTCAGCGCGCGCCCGAGCGTCTCGGCCGTCACGCCGGCCGACTGCAGCAGCCCCGGCGCCGACTGCAGCCAACCGTGACGGTCCTTCAGCGTGCCGGCCTCGACGCCGGCGAGCAGCGCGTGCACCAGGAGCGGCATCTCCCAGCCGCTCTCGATCAGCGGCCGCAGCGCGGCGAACCGCTCGGCGATCGCCTCGGGACGCCCCCGCGTCAAGGGATGCGGCCACGCCGCCACGTAGGCCTGCCACGCGGTCTCGAAGTATTCCGGCCGTCCGTCGCACACGACGCCGTCGAAGTCGAGCGCGAGCAGCGCCGGAACGCTCATGGCCGGCGATTATACGTCGCCGAGGAGGGCGTGGTAGGCGGCGTGCACCTCCGCGTCGAACGCGACCAGGTACACGCGCTGCGGCAGCGCATGCACGGCCAGGAACGCACGGACCTCGGCCACCGCGATCCGACAGGCGCGCGGCACCGGGAAGCCGTACACGCCGCAGCTGATCGCCGGGAACGCCACGCTCGCCGCGCCACGCTCGGCCGCCAGCGCCAGCGCCGAGCGATAGCAGGCCGCCAGCGTCTCGTCCTCGCCCGCGCCGCCGCCGCGCCAGATCGGCCCCACGGTGTGGACGACCCACGCCGCCGGCAGGCGGTAGCCTCGGGTGAGCCGCGACTGGCCCGGCGGGCAGCCCCCGAGCGTGCGGCACTCGGCCAGCAGCTCCGGCCCGGCCGCCCGATGGATCGCGCCGTCTACCCCGCCGCCGCCCAGCAGCGTGGGATTGGCGGCGTTGACGATGGCGTCGACCGCCAGGCGCGTGATGTCGCCACGCACGAGCTCGATCCGGGGAACGCTCACCGCGCGCGGTAGCCGACGAGGCCGGCGTGCAGCGACCGCCGGTCCGCCCGGTGCAAGCGCCCGAGCATCGCCGGACGGAGCAGCGGCGTGTGGCGGACGCCGACCAGGTGCTCGGCGATCCACCACAGGTCGCCCTCGGCGGTCATCCAGCCCGGACGCCGACGGTCGAAGTGGGCGAGGTTCACGGGCCGCGAGTAGGCGCGCAGGGTGCGGTCCCCGCGCAGGTTGATGTACCCCTCGAAGTAGCTCATCACCAGCTCCCGCAGGCTACGGTAGACCGGCTCACGATAGCGCAGCCCGGCAAAGTTCGACTTCGCGATCGCGCCCCAGTGGCCACGCACCCGGTAGACGGCGAGGACGTGGTCGGTGTCCTGCACGGCTTCGAGATCGAGGAGCAGCGGCGGGAAGCCGAGCACACGAAGGGCGGCGGCCGCGAAGATCGCGCCCTCCAGGCAGTGGGCGGTGCGCTCGCGCAGCACGCGCCGGGGCGACCACGCCGTCGACGCCAGGTGGTAGGGCATGGCGTCGAGGGCCCGCTGCACCCCGTGCGGCGTTCGAAGCGCGCGCAGCGCGCGGAGCTCGCGCGGATCGAAGCCGACGCTCACGCCGAGGTCCGCACCATAGCGAACGAGGCAGCCTGAATCGACAGCGCCGCCGCGGTGGCGACCACGAAGCCGCCGGCCACCCCGAGCCGCTCGATCAGCCCACCGAGGGCCACGAAGAAACCCGCGAACGACAGCAGCCCGACCAGCAGCCCACGGAGCACCTGCACCGCCGGCGCCGGACCCGCGCGATGC
>JBKOZA010000437.1:0-1912 GCA_046725675.1 Candidatus Methylomirabilota bacterium | reverse complement strand
TGGAGCGTCGCCTCGATCAGCCGGCGCTTGAAGTCGGAGACGGCGCCGTGATAGCCGAGCGGGCGCGGGAGCAACGGCGAGACGGTGGCGGTCGGTGTCGGCATGGTGTTCATGGCGCGCACGCGGAATCGCAACCGGAGTGCCAGGCCGAATGGCGAGGGATTGCCGCACGCGTCCGGCGGATCGCGCGGCGAAACTGCCCAGCGAGCGCGGCGGCGGTGCACAAAACGAAGGGCCCTCCGCTGAGGGCCCCGGTGACGGCCGCGTGCCGGAGACGACTACGACTTCGTGGCCGGCTTGACGCCGGGGTGGTCCTTGAAGAATTGCTTGTTGAGCTCGGTGAAGTTCTTCCACTGGTCCGGCACCTCGTCCTCGGCGAAGATCGCCTTCACCGGGCATACCGGCTCGCACGCCCCGCAGTCGATGCACTCGTCGGGGTGGATGTAGAGCATCGTGTCGCCCTCGTAGATGCAGTCTACCGGGCACACCTCGACGCAGGCCTTGTCCTTGACGTTGATGCAGGGCTCAGCGATCACATAAGGCATCTAGGGCCTCCCGATATCGTGCGCCCGCTGGCGCACGTCCCACGCTGGTCAGACCTGCCAGTTGTAGCGTGCCGGGTCGAGGGTGTCAAGCATTTCGGGACGTTATCCACTTGCGAGCGACTCCGTCCCCATCGCCTGGCGCGTCGCGCTACTGCGTTTTGAGGCGCGGATCGAGTGCGTCGCGTAGCGAGTCTCCGAAGAGATTGAAGGCGAACACCGACAGGCTGATCGCCAGTCCCGGAAAGATCGCCATCCACGGCGCGGCCTCCGCGAATTCCACGGCGGCCCCGCGGAGCATGAGGCCCCAGGCCGCGATCGGCTCCTGCACGCCGAGGCCGAGGAACGACAGGGAGGACTCGAGCAGGATCGCCTGACCGAGAAACGCGGTGAGCATGATCAGGTAGGGCGCCATCACGTTGGGCAGCATGTGGCGCAGGATGATGCGCCCGTGGCCGAAGCCGGCCGCGCGGGCCGCGTCGACGTACGGCATCTCGCGGATGGCCAGCGCCGAGGAGCGGATGACGAGCGCCGAGCGCGGGATCATGGGGATCATGATGGCCATGATGAGGTTGGGGATCGAGTTGCCGAGGATCGCCACCAGGGCCAGGGCCAGGATGATGAGCGGAAAGGACAGGAACACGTCCATCACCCGCTGCAGGTAGAGATCGACGCGCCCCCCGAAGTACGCGCTGGCCACGCCGAGCACGGCGCCGAGGGTGGCGCCCAGCACCGAGGACCCGAAGCCCACCAGCAGCGCCGTGCGCGAGCCGTAGATGAGGCGGGACAGCACGTCGCGCCCGAAGGCGTCGGTGCCGAGCCAGTGCGCCCGGGAGGGCGCGGCCAGCATGGCGGCGAAGTCGTTCACCACCGGGTCGTAGCGCGCGATGAGCGGCGCCAGCAGCGCGACCAGCAGCATCAGCAGGATGATCGCGGCGCCGATGGCGCCGAGCGGGCGGCGCACGCAGAACTCGCGGATCTCCTCCGTCCAGCCTGCCCGCGGGCGAGGCGTCTCGACGTCCAGCGCCCGATCGATCGGCGGATTCAGCGCCATGGCGGCCTCGACGTGGGGTGGGGCGCCGACCGGGGCATCAGCGGTACCGGATGCGCGGGTCGAGCCACGCGTAGGCGATGTCCATCAGGAAGTTCACGACGATGAAGCTTCCGGCCACCAGCATGACGAGCGCCTGCAGGAGCGTGTAATCGCGGTGGGCGACCGCCTGCACGAAGAGCAGGCCGATGCCGTTGAGGTTGAACACCTGCTCGGTGACGACGAGCCCACCGATGAGGAACGCGAACTCCAGGGCGACCACGGTGAGCACCGGCAGCATCGCGTTCTTCAGGGCGTGGCGCGAGAGGATCAGCTTCTG
>JBKOZA010000436.1:0-1175 GCA_046725675.1 Candidatus Methylomirabilota bacterium | reverse complement strand
CTACGAGGTCTGTCGTGGCGGCATCGCCGACATCGATCCACGCCGGCACCGTCTGCTGATCCACGGGATGGTCGAGCGCCCCCTGATGCTCACGATCGACGAGCTCAAGCGGTTGCCCTCGACGTCCCGCATCCTTTTCCTTGAGTGCGCTGGCAACACGCGGTCGGAGTGGCGGGCGCCCACGGCGGACAAGGTCCGGTTCACGCACGGCCTCACGAGTTGCAGCGAGTGGACCGGCGTGGCGCTCTCGCTGCTGCTGCGCGAGGCTGGCGCGCACAAGGGTGCCGCCTGGATCGTCGCCGAGGGCGGCGACGCCACCGGCAACGAGCGGAGCATCCCGATGGCGAAGGCCATGGACGACGTGCTGGTTGCCTACGGCCAGAACGGTGAGGCGCCTCGCCCGGGGAACGGCTATCCGCTCCGGCTCATCGTTCCGGGCTGGGAGGGCAACGTCAACGTCAAGTGGTTGCGCCGCATCAAGGTGGTCGACCGGCCTTACATGACGCGCATGGAAGCCCCGGACCATACCAGTCTCCTGCCAAACGGCAAGGCCCGGCAGTTCCTGTTCGTCATGGAGGCGAAGTCGGTCATCACCTTCCCGTCAGGGGGTCAGCGTTTGCAGGGTCCCGGCGTGTATGAGATCAGGGGACTGGCGTGGTCGGGTCGCGGGTTCGTCCGCCGGGTCGAGATCTCCACCAATGGTGGAAAGACCTGGCGGGAGGCTCGGCTCCAGTCACCCATCCTCCGATTCGCCCACACGCGCTTCGCGCTCGACTGGCGATGGGACGGGCGCGAGACCGTTCTCCAATCGCGGTGCACCGACGAGACCGGCTACGTCCAGCCGACGCTGGCTGAATTGGTCAAGGTCCGAGGCTTGAACTCGGTCTATCACAACAATGCCATCCAGAGCTGGAAGGTGCTGGCCGACGGGGGCGTCCAAAATGTCCACGCGTAAGCGTGGCCTCGGACTCCGGGCAATACTCTTCGTGGTGTCATCGATGGCCGGCTCCGAGGCGCTCGCCCAGATGCCGACTTATGGCATCGGTCGGGCGCCCACGGCCGAGGAGGTCAAGGCCTGGGACCTCACCATCCCACCCGATGGCCAGGGTTTGCCGCCCGGTCGCGGCACCGCGGTGCTCGGTAAGTCCGTCTACGCGGATCGATGCGCCGCGTGC
>JBKOZA010000435.1:0-14751 GCA_046725675.1 Candidatus Methylomirabilota bacterium | reverse complement strand
TGGGCGATCGTCTACTCGGGTTACTCATGGCCATGCTGGCGAGCGGCACGATGTACGACCCAGCCCGTCGGCGCGTTGTGCATGCATGACATGGGACTTGACAAGGAGTGGGGAGTCCATCCCCCACAGGGGGTTTGCCCGAGGTGAGTCGCATCGCCGATCGCGCGCTCGCCGGACCCTGCGCTCGCAACGGCGACGACGGCTCGCCATCAATGTGGCGCGGCAGGGTTCAGGCACGCCCGGTCGGCGGCGGGGTGGCCTCGGCGGCACCACGACACGCCAGATCCGCTGAACATGCCTGAGCTACCCGACGTCACTATCTATCTAGAGGCTTTGGCGCCGCGCATTGTGGGGGCGCGCTTGGAGCGGGTGCGGTTGCTCACGCCGTTCTTGCTGCGATCGGTCGATCCTCCGGTGAGCGCCGTGAGCGGCAAGACGGTCGTCGGCCTTCGTCGGCTCGGAAAGCGGCTGGTCATCGCGCTCGAGGAGCAGCTGTTTGTCGTCATCCATCTGATGATCGCCGGGCGGTTGCACTGGAAGGCGGCGGGCGCGAAGCCGCCGGGCCGGATCGGGCTGGCGGCATTCGATTTCTCGACGGGCACGCTGGTCATGACCGAGGCCGGCACCAAGAAGCGGGCCTCGCTCGACGTGGTGCGCGGCGAGCCGGCGCTCCGCGCTCACGACCCCGGCGGCCTCGAGGTGCTCGACACGGACCCGGAGGCGTTCAGGGCCGCCCTCGCGGCCGAGAACCACACCCTCAAGCGCGTGCTGACCGACCCGCGGGTCTTCAGCGGGATTGGCAACGCGTACTCCGACGAGATCCTGCACCGCGCGCGCTTGTCACCGGTGAAGCTGAGTCAGGCGCTCGCCGACGACGAGGTGCGACGGCTCTACGAGGCCGCGCGGGCGGTGCTGCGCGAGTGGATCGCCCGGCTGCGCGAGGAGGCGGGCGAGGAGTTTCCCGAAGGCGTCACGGCGTTCCGGCCGGCCATGGCCGTGCACGGGCGCTTCGGCAAGCCCTGCCCCGACTGCGGCGCCCCGGTCCAGCGCATCGTCTACGCCGACAACGAGACCAACTACTGCGCGCGCTGCCAGACCGGCGGCCGCCTCCTCGCCGACCGCTCCCTCTCACGCCTCCTGCATCAAGACTGGCCCCGCACCCTGGAGGAGTGGGAAGCCCGCCGCCGCCCTGCCGTTTCGTGACTCCGCACGCGCACGGTCACGAGTGCGGCGGGGCGTCGGCGGCGTCGCGGCTGCTCGGGTGTCGCGGCCGGGATCGGCGGGTGGCCCGTGCGGTCGTGACGGAACGGGTGGTGGCGCTTTCGGCCGATTCCTGGCATAGCACGCAGGTCGTGACGTCGGGCAGCGCGCGACGCCGGGCCTCGGGGATGCGGCCGCCACAGACCTCGCAGCTCCCGTACGTTCCGGCGCGCACGCGCTCCAGGGCCTCGGCGAGCGCGGTGGCTCGGCGGGCCAGGCGCTCGTAGCTCCGCTCGTCCAGATCGCGCGACGCCACGACTTGCGCGTCGGCAAACACGTCGCCGGCCAGCCGGTCACCCTCGGACCTCGCCTCGATGAGGGCGGCGCGGCCGCACCGTGCGAGACGGAAGAGGACCAGGTCGAGCTCCCGACGCAGCCGTCTTTCAGTGGTCACGTCGCGCATGCCGCGCCCCCTGGCGTGCAATTTTTCGTGGGCCGCGGGAACTCTAGGAGGCAGGCGGCGTCGGCGTCAACAACGCGTTCGACCGCATCCTGAGCGGCCTCCGAGCGAAATCAGGCCCGGAGACCGCGATGTTGGCCGAGACGATCGCCGAGCGGCCGCGGCAGCCGCGAAAACCGCGGGCGCTCCCGCCACGGCCACGCGAACGCCGCGCAGGCGGGCGTATTTTCGCGATGTGGACAGCTGTGAATATGTGAATTCCCGCCGCGGCCGGGGCGGCCTACCGGCCGAAGCGTCGCGTGCGCTGCTGGTAGCTCCGGATCGCCCGGAGGAAATCGATCTTGCGGAAGACCGGCCAGTGCGCATCGCAGAAGTAGAACTCGCTGTAGGCGCTCTGCCAGAGCATGAAGCCCGACAGGCGGACCTCGCCGCTGGTGCGGATGATGAGATCGGGATCCGGGCAGTCGTACGTGTAGAGGTATTTCGCGACCGCGTCGGCCGTCAGGGTTCGCAGGATTTCGTCGGGCGCATCCCGGCGCACGAAGCTTTCCTGAAGGTAGCCCTTGACGGCATCGACGATCTCCTCGCGTCCGCCATAGCCCACCCCGATGTTCAGGAGCAGTCGATCGTGACCGCGCGTGGCGGACTCCGCGGACTGCAAGGCCTGCTGCACGGACGTCGGAAGCAGCTCCAGCTTGCCGATGGGGCGGATCCGGACCCCGAGGCGCTCGGTCAGGCCGCGGCTGGTCCACTCGGGGAGCCTGCCCTCGATGACCCCGAGCACGGCCGCGACGTCGTCGGACTCCCGGCTGAGATTGTCCGTCGAGAGCCACCACAGCGTGACCATCGGAATGGCGAGCTGCACGCACCACGTCAGGACTTCCTCGGCCTTGGTCGCGCCGAGGTGGTAGCCCTTGAGATTGGAGAGTCCCGCCTCGCGAGCGTACCGTCGGTGGCCGTCCTGGATGAGGCCGAGGTGACGCGGTCGGGGCTTCCCGAGCACGTCGGCGAGAAGTCGTCGCTCGTAGAACCGGTAGAGCAGACCTTTCAGCATCTCGGGCTCCGTTGCTGCGGGACGACTGCGTGGCCGGTCACAGCGACCGGATTGCTGGTCGAGGAGCACGGCGAGCCGCCGGCCAGTGACGGACGATCGGCGGCGTCAGCCGGAGCGTGCCGCGCACGAGTCCGGCGAACAATCGTAGCATCGCCTCCTGCCGCGCCCCCCACGAGAATCCGTAGCCCTGGCGGATCCCGACGGGCAGCAGGCCGACGGTCGACAGGCGCAGCAGCGCCAGGGCCGGCGCCGCCGGGCGGGGGACGGGGGGATAGAGGATGGCCCGGGCCAGCGTCCGGGCCGTCTCGGTGACCGCGACATCGCCGCTCGCCAGCATGGCGTCCATGTAGCGGCCGAGCGCGCCGAAGCTGCGCGGCAGGCGTCCGTGAGGGATGCCGAGCGGTTCTTCGATCGCGCTGGCCTCGGCGCAGTAGCGATCCTTCTCGTCAACCGAGAGGGACCCCACGCAGAGCTCGTAGACGCGCACGTTCATGTCGAGCAGCGTCGCGTGGACCCAGGCGAGCAGCGCGGGGTCGTGGGCCGAGTACGGCGTCCCGGCCGAAAACGCCCCGGCGGCCGCCGGCAGGTGCCCGTGCACGCGGTCGTGGATCGCGTTGATCCGCGCCAGGACCGCCCCGGCCTGCGCCTCGGTGCCGAAGCAGAGCTCGAGCATCGCGTCGAGGGTGTGGAAGAACCGCCGCAGCCGCCCCCGGCTGCGGAACGCGCTGTGGTCGGCGATACCCTGGGCCACGAGCGGGTGGGCGAGCTGCAGGAGGATGGCTGGGCCCCAGGCCAGCAGCAGGACGATCTCCCGCTGAAGTCGCCAGCCGACCGAACCGTCCCCCGGACTCGCGTGCGATGGCGAGGTGACGGAGCGAACGACGCTCACGAGCGCCCGGGAAGCACGATGGGCTGGCCGTGGGGCGTGGTGCGGGCCGCCTCTTCCCAGGCGTCGCGACGCGTCCGCAGCTCGTCGGTAGGCACGATCCGCTTGGCGGCCACGAGCTTCTCGAGGGCGGCCAGCCAGTAGTGGTAGTAGCGCCGGCCGTCGTCGGCCTCGCCGCGCGCGCGCTCCGCGGCGATCTCCTCGGCCAGGCGCGCCGCCCACTCCGTCCACGTGAAGTGGCCTCGCTCGTGCAGCATGACCGCCATGGCGAACGCCTGCGCCTCCCAGGGTGCCCGGAACACCGGCCCCTCGTCGTCGCGCGGGATCGCGGGCAGCGCGGCGAGGTCGGGCGCCTTCATGCGGGCTCCAGGTGGTCGTCCCACAGGTCGATGTACACGGCGTCGCGGGTGCCGGCGGCGGCGCCCCACAGCTCGCGCGCCTCGAAGCGAACGCTGTAACAGTGCTGGGGCTTGCGGCCGAGGCCGTTGCCGGCCGTGTCGGGGAACACCCACACCCCGTGATCGAGCGCCACCACCCCGCGCTTGCCCCGCGCGTAGCGCGGCAGGCGCGTGTGGCCGGGCGGATGGATGTTGCCCGTCACCACGCGGTCGCCGACCTTGTGGCGCGGCGGCACGTCCTCGTCGGCCTTCGACGTGCGGCTCGTGCGCAGCGCCTTCTCGACGTCGCCGGCGACGAGACGCCGGGCGCCCGTCACCGGCGCGGCGGGCGAGGCCGGATTGGTCCGTCGCGCGGCCAGCTCCCCGTGGGAGACCAGGCCCCGATCGTTCAGCAGCTTCTGCAGACCGAACAGCCAGTGCTCGTAGTAGGTGGTGGCCAGGTACTCGGCCGGTGGCATCTGTTCTCGCGCGAAGCGTCCCTGATCGATGTTCCACTTGCCGAGGAAGCCGGCGGCCAGCGAGAGCGCGAAGGCGCGCCGCTCCCACTCGTGGTGGAACACCGGCTCGTCGGGCTCGATCTCGACCGGACCGAAGCCGTGCATGCCGCCCAGGTCGTGGGCACCGTTCACCGGCGGCCTCCCGCCGGCGCCGCCACGGTGGCCACGCCGATCATCGCGTCCCGGGTGACCAGGGCCGCCAGCTGCTCCTCGGTCAGGCCCTCGGTGCCGGCGGGACGCTCCGGCAGCACGAGATAGCGGATCTCCGCGGTGCTGTCCCACACGCGCACCTCGCGCTCGCCGGGCACCGCCACGCCGAGCTCGCTCAGCACACCCCGGGGATCGATGACCGCGCGCGCCCGGTAGGGCGCCGACTTGTACCACACCGGCGGCAGCCCCAGCACCGCCCACGGATAGCAGGAGCAGAGCGTGCACACGACCATGTTGTGGACCTGCGCCGTGTTCTCGACGACGACGAGCTTCTCGGACTGGCGGCCCACGAAGCCGTGCTCGGCCACGGCGGCGGTACCGTCGTCGAGGAGCCGCTGCTTGAAGACCGGATCGACCCAGGCCCGGGCCACGATCCGGGCTCCATTGCGGGGGCCCACCTTGGTCTCGTAGGTGTCGATCAGGGCGTCGAGCGCGGCGGGATCGACGAGGCCCTTGTCGACCAGCAGCGACTCCAGCGCGCGCACGCGCAGCTCGACCTCGCTCAGCGGCGCGCCGTGCTCGCGGTGCTCCTGGACGTCGTCGTCGTGATGATGGTGGTGGTGCTCATGGCTCACGGTGTGCCTCCCCGATCGCAGGCTCGCCGCGCCTGCGGCTCGCACTGCCGTCGTGACGCCTGATTGTATCGTGGCCGGCGCGGGCTCAGGGCACGCGGTATTTCTTGACCGCGTCCGGTGTCAGCGCCAGGCCGTGGCCGGGCCGCTCGGGAACGCGGAACCAGCCGTCCTCGCAGCGGGGCAGGTCGACGAAGAGGTCGGCCGGCGCCCAGTTCATGTACTCGACGAGAAACGCGTTGGGCAGGGCGGCGGCCACGTGCAGCGAGATCTCGTGCACGACGTGGGGGGAGACCATGAGCCCGTAGGCGGCCGCCAGGTGGCCGATCCGGAGCGTCTCACTGAAGCCGTTGGCCCGGCCGACGTCGGGCATCAGATAGCGCGCGGCCCCCCGCTCGCACAGCTCCTTGAACTCGAAGCGCGTGTAGTGGTTCTCGCCGGTGGCGACCGGGATCCGGATCGACCGCGCGACCTCCGCGAGCCCGCCGTAGTCGTCGGCCAGCACGGGCTCCTCGTACCAGACGAGGTCGAGGTCCTCGAGCAGCTGGGCCTGCCGGATGGCGCCGAGCACGTCGAGCTTCTGGTTGACGTCGACCATCAGCCGCACGCCGTCCCCCAGCGCCCTGCGCACGGCCTCCACCCGCCGGCGGTTCTCGCGCGGGTCGGGGTCGTGGATCTTCATCTTGTAGTACCGGCAGCCCTGGCCGACGTAGAAGCGCGCCTCGCCGATCACGTCGTCGACCGAGTATTTCGCCCAGCCGCCGCTGCCGTAGGCTTCCACCCGATCGGTGGCGGCGCCCCACATGCGGAACAGCGGCTGGCCGGCCGCCTTGCCGGCCAGGTCCCACAGGGCGATGTCGAGCGCGGCCACGGCGTAGCCGGCGAGTCCCACGCGGCGGATGCCCCGGTCGGCGCGGAACATCTTCTCCCACAGGCGGGCGACGAGTCGTGGGTCCTCGCCGAGCAGCAGAGGCTTGAGCCGCGTCTCGAGGTAGACCTGCATGGCCTCGGCCCCACCCCCGCCGAACGCCAGCGCGTAACCGAAGCCGGTGACCCCCTGGTCGGTGTCGATGAAGGCGGCCACCATCCGGTGGTCGGCGAACTCCAGAGACATCGGCCGGGGACACGGAATGCGGAGCACCACGCTGTCGATACTGGTAATTTTCATGGGTGCTATCCTACCGCCCATGACGACCTCAGGCCTGACCATCGAGCAGGAGTACGCCGCCGCCCGCCCCCGGTCCAGGGCACTGTACGAGCGCGCCCGCCAGGCCATGCCGAGCGGGGCGGCCCACGACAGCCGGGTGTTCTCGCCGTTCCCGTTCTACGTGGAGCGCGCCGACGGGGCTCGCAAGTGGGACGTGGACGGCCACGCCTACCTCGACTGCTGGAGCGGCCACGGGGCCCTCATGCTCGGTCACAACCATCCGGCCATCGTCAAGGCGATCACCGAGCAGGCGCAGAGCGGGCTGCACTACAGCGCCTGCTCGGAGCTGGAGGTGCGGTGGGCCGAGCTGATCCGCTCGTGCGTGCCGGGCGCCGACCGCGTGCGCTTCACGCTGACCGGCACCGAGACGACGTCGCTGGCCGTGCGGGTCGCGCGCGCGTTCACCGGACGCGACTGCATCATCAAGTTCGAGAGCCACTTCCATGGCGTGCACGACATGTTCGTGGCCGCCGTCAAAGACCCGTTCGAGCTGCCCGCCTCGGCCGGCGTGCCGGCGAGCACGCTCAGCACCACGCTGGTGGCGCGCTGCAACGACATCGCCCACGTGCGCGAGCTGCTCGACGAGCACCCGGTGGCGGCGATCATCCTGGAGCCGGCCGGCGGCCGCTCGATGACGGTCCCGACCAACCCCGCCTTCCTCAAGGCGCTCCGCGAGGAGACGCGCAAGCGGGGCGTCGTGCTGATCTTCGACGAGGTCGTCACGGGTTTCCGGATGGCCGCCGGCGGCGCCCAGGAGTACTTCGGCGTGACCGCGGACCTCACCTGTCTGGCCAAGGCGGTGGCCGGGGGCTTGCCCGGCGCGGCGCTCGTCGGGCGCGCCGACCTGATGGACAGCATCGCGTTCACCGGTGACGCCAAGCGCGACCGCACCAGGCGCGTGGCCGACCAGGGCACCTACAGCGGGACCCCGCTGGTCGCCGCCGCCGCCGTGGCCCAGCTCGAGATCCTCAAGACCGGCGAGGTCCAGCGCGAGCTGAACCGCCTGGGCGACCGCCTGCGGGCCGGCATGAACGCCGCGCTCAAGACCCGCGGGGTGCGCGGCTGCGTCTACGGCGGCGCCTCGATGTTCCGGGTCTTCCTCGGCGCCGACGCCCGGGAGCTGGGGCTGGAGAACTGGACCATGGACGCCGCGCGCCTGGACCGGGGCATGGGGGCCGCGCTGAGTGGCGCGCTGCACCTGGCCATGCTGATCAACGGCGTCGACTACAGCCGTGCCAACGCCAACGGCTGGCTGAACGGGGCGCTCACCGAGCGCGACATCGATCAGATCGTCGACGCGTTCGAGCGCTCGATCGCGCGGCTGCAGTCGGACGGCGTGCTGGGCTGAGCGCCGTGAAGATCCTCATCGCCGACGACGACCGGCTCATCCGACGCCTGCTCGAGGCCACGCTCACCCAGTGGGGCTACGACGTGACGTCCGTTCCCGACGGTGCGGCGGCGTGGGAGATCCTCCGCGGCGCCGAGCGGCCACCGATCGCCATCCTCGACTGGATGATGCCCGAGCTGACCGGCGTCGAGGTCTGCCGGAAGGTCCGCGACACTCATGGGACGACGCCGGTCTACATGCTCATCCTCACGTCCCGGGATCGCACCGAGGACCTGGTTGCCGCTCTCGAGGCGGGCGCCGACGATCACGTGAGCAAGCCGTTCGAGCCGACGGAGCTGCGGGCCCGGGTGAAGGTCGGCGAGCGCGTCGTCGCGCTGCAGCGCAGCCTGGCCGAGCGCGTCGCCGCCCTCGAGCGCGCCCTGGCCGACGTTCACCAGCTCCAGGGGCTCCTACCGATCTGCATGTACTGCAAGAAGATCCGCAGCGACGGCAACTACTGGCAACAGGTCGAGAGTTACATCGGCCAGCGCTCCAGTGCCACCTTCAGCCACGGCATCTGTCCGGAGTGCATGAAGACGCACGTGCGGCAGGAGCTCGAGCGGGCGCGACGCCTGGCCAACCCCGGCGCCGGCGAGGCGCCGTAGTCGGACGGTCTTCCGACGGCGGGCGGTGAGCGACGGGGAGCGCGGTGCCGTGGCTGCGCTGAACGGCCCGGCGGCGGTCTTCAACGAGGTCGCCACCCTCTACGACGAGGTGCGGCCGGGATATCCGGCGGCGATCGTCGACGCCATCCTCGCCTTCGCCGCGCTCCACGCTGACGGGCGGATCCTCGAGATCGGCTGCGGGACCGGGCAGATCACCCTGCCGTTCGCCGAGCGGGGCTACGGGATCGTCGCGCTCGAGCCTGGTGACGCGCTGGCCGCCCTGGCCGCGCGGAAGTGTCGGCCGTACCCGGCCGTGCGGGTGGTGCCGACGTCCTTCGAGGCCTGGCCGCTCGAGGCGCACGCCTTCGACCTCGTGCTGGCCGCCCAGTCGTTCCACTGGATCGCCGCCGACGAGGGATACCTCAAGGCGGCCTCGGCGCTCCGGCCCGGGGGCGCGATCGCGCTCGTGTGGCACTTCGACGTCTCCCACGACACGCCGTTCTGGCAGGCGACGCTCCCCATCTACGATCGCTACCTCCCCACGCCGGCCGACGGCTCGGCGCCGACCCCCGCCGACCAGGTCGCTCGCCACCGGGATGCCCTCAGGTCCTGCGACGCGTTCATCGACGCGAGAGAGCTCCGTCATCACTGGGCACGGACGTATGCCGGCGACGATTACCTGAAGCTCCTCAACACCTTCTCGAATCATCGCAGCCTGCCAGAACCGGCCCGCAGCGCGTTCTTCGAGGCGGTCGCCGACGTGATCGCCCGCACCGGCGGCGCGGTGCACCGGAAGTACGAGACCGTCCTCCTCCTGGCCCGGACGCGCGGCGAGGCGCCGGCGGTGGATCTGCGACCGCTGCTCGAGCGCACGTACGCCGCCTTCAACGCGCGCGACGTCGACGCCGTGCTGGCGGTGATGCACCCCGACGTCGACTGGCCCAACGGCCTGGAGGGTGGCCGCGTCGTCGGTCGTCGCGCCGTCCGCGAGTACTGGACCCGGCAGTGGGGCCTGATCGACCCGGCCGTCGAGCCGAAGCGCTTCAGCGCCACCGACGACGGCCGTGTGGACGTGGAGGTCGACCAGGTCGTGCGCGACCTCGCCGGTAACGTTCTCAAGGCCGAGACCGTTCACCACGTCTACGCATTCGCCGATGGACTCATCACGTCGATGGAGATCCGGCCATGCTGAAGTTCGACCATCTGCGCATCCCCGTGACCGATCTGGCGCGCTCGCGCGCCTGGTACATCGACACCCTGGGCCTCAAGGTCGAGTTCGAGGTGCCGGACCGCCGGACGGTGGCCTTGCAGGACGGCGAAGGCTTCACGATCTTCCTGCAGGAGGTGCCGTCGGCCGTCCGGCCCAACGGCGCCGCGCTGTGGTTCCAGGTGGCCGACGTGGACGCGAGCTTCGCCGAGTGGTCGGCGCGGGGCGTCCAGTTCGCGCACGCGCCGAGCAAGGTCTACTGGGGCTACGGCGCCGAGCTGCGCGATCCCGACGGCTACCTGCTCCGCCTGTGGGACGAGCGCTCCATGCGCGAGACGTGAGCGCCGTCGAGCTAGCCGCCCGGGCGCACGCGGCCTTTCGCGCCGACGCGGGCTTGCCACCCGCGATGAGCCTCCGAGGCGGCGGGGCCGTCGACGGGTACGATACTCCGCCGGCCTTCGACCCCGCGCTCGACGAGCCGAGTGACGCATACCTGGAAGCCCACGCCTTCGACGGCCTGCCCTATCTCGACGCCGCCTCGTGGCGCCACTACCTGCCCCGGCTGATCGATTACGCGCTCCGCCACCTCGAGCGGCCCTCGATGGCCACCGAAGGCCTGCTGGGATCGCTGCGTCCTCCCGACCGCGAGCCGCCGCGGCTGGGCTCGCTGAGCCCGGAGCAGGAGGCCGTCGTCGTCGCCGTCCTCGACGTCCTCGGATTCGACGAGCGCTCGGCTCATCGGGATCTCGCCCTGCAGGTGCTCGAGGAGTACTGGGTCCCCGACGCGCTCTATCGCAAGCCGCCGCCGGGATCCGCCTAGCCGACCGCCGCCTGGGCGATGCCGCCCCGCGGCGCGCCGGCCTCGATCGAGCCCCACAGCGCCTCGAAGCCCTCCGGGAGGGCGCGGCTGTTCGCCATCGACAGCCACAGACGCATCAGGAAGCGGTCGTGGTCGGGCCGCGCGTCGTCCTCGTACGTCGTGCGGGCGTGGTAGACGACGTGGTTGTTCAGGAGCTGCAGGTCGCCCGCCTGCAGCTCCATGCTGTAGCACAGCTCCTCGCAGACCTCCGCCCACAGGTCGAGAGCCTCGTTCTGGGCCGCCGTCAGTGGCGGCACGCCGGGCAACCCCTGAGCGTTCTCCACGAATGTGCGCGAGTACTGGCTGGTGAAGCGGCCGTCGCGCATGCCGAAGATCGGCATCGCGTAGTACCGCTGGCGGCCGCCGGCCTCGCCCTCCCGGCTGTGGTAGTAGGGCGCGCACAGCAAGGCGTGCAGGTCGGGACGGCGCGCCAGGATCGCGTTGTGTACCGCCGGCGCCGAGGCGACCTTGCTGAGCCCGCCCTTCGCGGCCGGCCGCACGCACAGCAGCGTGACGACGTCGGTGCGGTCGGTGTGGAAGCGCAGCGGCCCCGCCGACCGCGCCTTGTTGCGCGACGTCCGCGGCTCCTCGCCCCGGGCCGGGTCGACCTCCCGCACGCCGCCGTAGAGTCGGTTCTCGTCGCGGACGTCGCCGATCAGCTCGCCCTGCGCGTTCTGGTAGCGCGGGGTGCCGAGGTGCAGGCCGAGACCCCAGTACACGATCCGCAGCTGGTCCTCGTCGTAGCGCTCGACGGGAAGGCGCCGCAGCAGCACGAGCCCGCGGCCGTCCTCCAGCTCGGCGCTCACCTCGGCCAGCGTCCGCGCCAGGCGCGGGATCGGAAAATCCTCACGCGTCACGGCCCGCCAGTCGAGGCCGCGCCGTTGGACGGCGCGCAGCGCTCCGTCCAGCTCGTCGACCTCGGCCGGCGCGACCGCGCGGACCCAGTCGCCCGCGCGCGCGAGGTCCTCGCCGCGCCAGACCATCGGGCCGGCCAGGGGCGTCGCCGAGACGCTCACGAGCCCGATCCTCCGAGAAGCGTCTTGGCCACGTCCTCCATCGACGGCGGCGTCGGCGCGTCCTTGTACCCCACCATCCGTCGGTAGACGTCGCCGGCGGCGCGGTGGAAGCCGTCGGGCAGTCCGGCGCCGTGGAAGGTGGCCGCGATCTCGTCCATCTCGGCCACCCAGCGCCACGCCTTGGGGGCGGTCCCCCTCGCCGCGTTCTCGGAGCGCTTCGGCAGATCCGGCTGGGAGCGCACCCACTCGGCCAGCAGCGCCTCGTCCACGCCCTCGGCGGCGGCCAGCGCCCGCACGGCCATGACGAGCGCCTGCGAGCCCTTGGTCCAGGCCGCGTACGCCATCTTGATCGCCGAGGCCGCCATGAGGTCGCCACCCAGCACGACGGCCTCCAGCGGGCCAGCGGCGAACAGGGGCGGAACCCGCTGGGCGTCGGGTCCCGAGAGATAGAGCCGCGTGGTACCGGGTTTGACGGGCGGTGGCCCAATAATGCCGCCGTCGACGTAGGTGGCCCCACCAGCCTGCACGACGCGAGCGATCGAGCGCGCCGTCGCTGGGGATACGGCGTTGCCGTCGACGTAGAGCCCCCGGAACCTCTGGGCGGCCACCGCGCTGGCGACGTCGAGGGCCGCGTGCGGGGGGCAGACCGACAGCACCACGTCGCTGGCCGCGACGAGCTTGGCCAGCGTGCTCACGTCCTCGAGGCCGGCCGCCGCCGCGCGCCGGCGCGTGTCGTCACCGCGCCCCTCGGACACCCAGAGCACCCGGTGACCGTTGTGACGCCCGGACGCGCCCACCGACGCGCCCATCTCCCCCGGGTGCAGCAGTCCGATCGTCGCCATGCGTGCCCTCCTCGGCTGCCCGATTCTACGCCCTCCCCGGGGGGATCTCCCGCGCCAGGGCGTCGAGCTCGTCGAGCACGGCGGCGCGCCCCGCCGAGGGCATCGCGGCCACCGCGAAGGCGTTGGCCTGCAGCCGGATGACCTCGCGCGGCCCGAAGCCGAGGTCGTCCACGAGCGAGACCAGCTCCTGCGTGAGCGTGCGCCCGAAGACGGTCGGGTCATCGGTATTGACCGTCATCCGCACGCCGCGCTCGTGCAGCGCGCGGATCGGGTGCGTGGCAAGATCGCGCACGACCCCCAGCCGCACGTTGGACCACGGGCAGACGTCGAGCGTCACCGCCTCGGCGACCAGCTGCTCGACCAGCGCCTCGTCCTCGATCGCGCGCACGCCGTGCTCGATGCGCCGCACGCCGAGCAGCGCGAGCGCCTTCGCGACCGAGGCCGGACCCACCAGCTCACCCGCGTGCGCCTTGGTCAGCAGCCCCCGGCGGCGCGCCTCGACGAAGGCCTCGGCGAAGTACGCGGTGCTCTGCGCCGTCTCGTCGCCGTGGAGACTGATCCCGTCCAGACCGGAGGCGCTCAGGACCGTCTCGACCACCGAGGGTGGCGTGCGCTCGGGCTTGTGCTGGGAGAACGCGGCGAAGACGCGGGCGGTCAGGCCGGCCGGTGCCGCCGCCTTGACGGCGGCGACCACGGCCTCGATGTCCAGGCGCCGGTCGAGCGCCCGCACGATGTCGAACGAGAGCTCGACGTAGCGGGCGTTCTGGGCCAGCAGGTCGTGAAAGATCGCCCCGGCCACCGTGCCGTAGGCGCGCGCGTCGACCAGGCAGCCCATGCAGGCCTGCACGGCCGCGCGGAACTCGGTGAAGTCGCCGAAGCGGAACCCGTCGGCCGTCCACGGCGATGCGGCCGGCAGGTCGGGGCCGGCGTGCGCGCGCACCATCGTCCACGGCACCGCCCCCTCCAGGTGCAGGTGCAGCTCCGCCTTCGGCAGCGCCCGGACGAACTCGTGCGTCAGCATCGTTTGACCCGCGGGGGCGGAGCGACTACCGTGTGACCGCTGCGCACTCCACGCTCGAGGAGCAGTCGCCATGGCCGACTGGACACCGCCCACGCAAGACCGCCTCGAAGGATACTTCAAGGAGCTGAACAACTGGGGCCGCTGGGGCCACGACGACCAGCGCGGCACCGCCAACCTCGTCACGGCCGCCAAGCGCGCCCAGGCCACCGCCCTGGTTCGCACCGGTCGCACCGTCTCGCTCGCGCGCGACATCGGCGCCCAGCCGGCGCTCATGTACAGCGTCACCTTCCCGTCCAAGCGCGAGCGAGCCGATGTCGTGCTCGACCGCTTCGACCTCGTGTACCACGGCTTCACGATCACCCACATCGACGCGCTCTGCCACGTGGCCTGGGACGGCGAGCTGTTCAACGGCCGCCCGTTCAAGGACAGCCTCACCACGGCCGGCGCCAGCTGGTGTCCGATCGACGCGTACTTCGACGGCATCACCTCGCGCGGCGTGCTGCTCGACGTCGCCGCCGGCCGCCCGGAGGGCTACGTGACGGTCGGCAAGCCGGTCACGCCGCGGGAGCTCGACGCGGTGGCCGCGCGCGCCGGCGTGAGAGTGGAGCCCGGCGACGTGGTGGTCGTGCGCAACGGCGACGAGGCGTTCCGCAAGGCGCATCCCGACTGGGTGCCGCGGGTGTCGCCCCACCCGGGCATGCACATCTCGTGTCTGGAGTGGTTCCGCGACAAGGACATCGCCGCGATCGCCTGGGACATGATGGACGAGCGTCCCGTCAGCTATCCGGGCTTCGCGATGAGCACGCACCTGGCCATCCCCTTCCTCGGCCTCGTGCTGGTCGACAACACCAACCCCGAGCACCTGGCCCGGGCGTGCGCCGAGGAGGGGCGTCACGAGTTCCTCTTCACGGCGACGCCCATCCGGCTCGTCGGCTCGACGGGCGCTCCGGCGCATCCGATCGCCATCTTCTGAGCGCCGTCCGGGCGACACTCGCCGGGCTGTGCGCGACCCTGGTCGGCATCGGGCTCGCGCGCTTCGCCTACACGCCGCTGTTGCCGGCGCTCATCGGCGCCGGCTGGTTCACGCCGCCGGCGGCGGCCTATCTCGGCGCCGCCAACCTGGTCGGCTACCTGGCCGGCGCGTTGCTGGGCCAGCGGCTGGCGGCCCGTGTCGACGCCGGGCTGGCCCTGCGCGCAATGATGGCGCTGGCCACGGCGGCGTTCTTCGCGTGCGCGTCGCCGCTGTCGTTCGCGTGGTATCTGCTCTGGCGCCTCGCCGCCGGCGTGGCCGGGGGCGTGCTCATGGTGCTGGCGGCGCCGACGGTCCTGC
>JBKOZA010000434.1:0-8826 GCA_046725675.1 Candidatus Methylomirabilota bacterium | reverse complement strand
TGCCGAACATCGTCAACGCCATCCCCGGCCGTGTCACGCTCTCGATCGACATGCGCGATCCCAGGGACGCGACCCTGGATCGGGCGCTGCCGCTGCTGGACCGGGTGGTGGCCGAGGCGTGCGCGCGCGAGGGCGTGACCTTCGAGCTGCAGCACTACTGGCGCGTGCCGTACACGCCCTTCGACCGCGAGGTGGTGAACGCGGTGGAGCGCGCCGCCCGGGCGACCGGCGCCGGCCACCGGCGCATCCTGTCCGGCGCCGGTCACGACGCCCAGTACATGGCGGCCATCGGCCCCACCGGCATGGTGTTCGTGCCGTCTCGCGGCGGGCGCAGCCACTGCGAAGAGGAGTTCACGCCGATGGACGACATCGAGCACGGCGCCAACACGCTGCTCGGCGCCGCCCTCGAGCTGGCCGGACGGTCATGAGCCCGGCGCCGCGGCCCTGAGGACACTCAGCGGAGCATCATGGTCAGGGTGAGGGCGACGGTGGCGTTGTTCGCGACGTGGGCGGCCATCGAGGGAAGCAGACTGCCGGTGCGCTCGTAGACCAGAGCCCACAGCGCTCCCGAGAGGAACACGCTCACGAAGCCGGCGGCGCCGTAGCCGTGGGCCAGCGCGAACACCAGCGCGCTCCCCACGGCGGCCAGCGGGCAGCCCAGGCGCGTGCGCAGCGTGCCGTACAGCAGACCGCGGAAGATCAGCTCCTCGAACACCGGCGCGAAGGCCACCGAGCCCAGGAGCGTCACCCCCACCGCGGCGGGCGAGCCCCAAACGAGGTCGGTGTCGAACCACTCGGCCCAGTGCGAGGCGAGCCCCCAGTGCTCGCCGAGCGCGCCCAGGGCGACGTCGATCGCGATGCCGGCCGCGATCAGCCCGCCGGCGGACCACACCCAGGCGCGCCAGCCCCCGGGCCGCGGCCACAGCCCGAAGGCGGCGACGAAGCCGAGACCGGCGGGCGTCAGCAGCCGCCGCCACACCAGGAGCAGCAAGGGCAGGTACATGAGAGGCTGATCGAGCGCCTCGGCCAGGATCGGTTGCTCGACGACCCAGTGGTTGGCCAGCAGCAGCACGAGCAGCACGAGCGCGCCGAGCGCGCCGCCGCGCGCGAGAGTGGCCAGGCCGGCTCCAGTCGACCACGGCGGTGGCAGCACGGCGTCGGCCACCGTGCCGCGCGGCTGCGCGCGATGCCGCCACGCCGCCACGGCGGCGACGAGACCCGTCACGAGCAGCAGCCCGTCGAGCCCGGCGACGACGCGGACTCGCCACAGCAGCCGCCGGGCCCGGGCGTCCATCGAATCGCGGGCCGCCTCGACCAGCGCCGGCGCGTCCAGCCGCGCCCCGACGCGCACGGCCAGCGCGTCGGCGAACCAGCCCGGGCCGAGGGCCCCCAGGGTCTCGTCGACGGCGTCGGCGTCGATCTCCTCGGTGTCGAGGTACGCGGCGGCGATCACGCCGCCGTAGGTCACCAGCGGCTCGTCGCGGGCCTGCCACTGCTCGACGGCGCGCTCCAGCCGGTCGCGGCGGCCGGCCTCACCGAGCAGGATCGCCAGGCGCAGGTCCACGCCGGGCGCGAGCGACTCGTTCGTCAGCTCGTCGTACCACGTGATGGCCTGGCCGATCTCGGTGCCCCCGTCGGTCAGCGTCAGCTCGTAGAGCCGACGCTCCCAGCGGGGGGCCCCGGCCACCGCAGCCTGCAGGTCCATGGTGGCCCCGACCACGAGCGCTAGCGCTCGCTCCGGGTCGTCGATGCTCGCCAGCCGCGACTCGCTGGTGCGCAGGCGCACGAGGACGGCGACGAGCACGACCAGCACCAGCACCGAGGCGGTGGTGACGACGCGCCCGAGGACGCGACGCGCGGAGGGCGCCGGCGGGACGGCGATGCCCTCGGGCGACGGCGTGAGCGCGGAGGGCGTGAGGTCCGTGGCAGCCGCTACTCGGCCGGCGGCAAGGCGTCGCCCGTGACGTAGGGCACGGTGCGGGCGCGAGGGCGCACGCGGACGCGGGCCACGACGGGCAGATGGTCGGAGGCGACGCGAGCCAGGCGGCTGCGGTGGACGTGGAACTCCTCGCCCTGCAGCTCGACGTCCCAGTAGATCCGGTCGAGCCGGAACAACGGGAAGACGGCCGGGTGGGTGCGACGCATCCGCCGCATGGGCGACGAGAACTCGCGGCGAAGGCCGCGAGTGACGGGGCCCCGGTGCCACTCGTTGAAGTCACCCACCAGGAGCCGGGGCCCCGCGCAGTCGGCGGCGCGGAGGAAGGCGTGCAGCAGCTCCACCTGGGCGCGCCGCTCCTGGAAGGCCAGGCCGAAGTGACAGTTGAACACGTGCAGGGCGGTGCCGTCGACGCCGAGATCCACGCGCAGACAGCCCCGCGGCTCGCGGCCGTGGCAGGACAGGTCGCAGCGCAGCGACGAGAGCACCGGCAACCGCGTGAGCACGGCGTTGCCGTAGGTGCCGCTGCCGAACGCGCGCGTCTCGCCCATCACGACGGTCATGCCGAGCTGCGCGGCCAGGTAGGTCGCCTGGTCGGCGTGCCCCACGCCGTTGGCCCGCACGACTTCCTGCAGGCCGATGACGTCGGGGTCGATCTCCCGGATCACCCGGGCGATGCGATCGACGTCGCGGCGCCGGTCGAGCCCGACGCCACGATGGATGTTGTAGCTGGCGGCGACCAGCGGCGTCACGCGGCGTCCTGGTAACGCGCGAAGTGGGGGTAGAGCTGCAGTGGGTGCGTGATGGGCCCGGCCAGGGCGACGCCGGGCGGCGTCACGATGAAGGTCTGCATCTCGTCGGCGGTGGGGCCGGCGTGCGCGCCGACCTCGGCGATGAACGAGACGTGACCGCCGGCCGCCTCCAGGCCGTAGAGGACCAGATCGCCGGCGCTCGGCATCGCCATGAGGTCGCGGATGCCCGCCTGCACCAGGTCCAGGTCGGCCCGGCCGGCGAACGGCCCCTGGCCGAGGTCGTCCAGGCGGTAGCGCTTGCCCCGCCAGACGCAGATCGGCCCGCCGGCCGCGCGCGCGAGCACGAAGCCGATGCCGCGGCTGCGGGCGATGTCGTCGACCAGTCCGGGAAAGCGCTCGTCGATCCGCTCCAGCGGCAGCGGCTGGGGGTCGTCGAGGAAGTAGACGAACGCGTTGGGGCCGGCCGCGATGACGCGCACGTCGCCCTGCTGGCGCGCCTCCTTCACCTCACCCAGGAGCCACGGGAAGTCGTGCTGGAGGTAATTGATGAACCGCTGCCCGACACCGTCCACCCGCCCGCTCCGGATCGCCTTGATGCCGCGGGCCAGGCGGTGAGCGCCGCCCGGATGTTCGGGCGTCACCTCGTGGGCCCCGGCCGGCGTCAGGAACTCCTCGAAGAGCAGCCGCTCGATGCGCCGCCCGCCGGTCAGCCGGTCGTAGGGCGTGCAGTGGGCCTGGCCGTGATCGGACAGCACGTAGATGTCGTAGCGATGCTCGGACACCCGCCGGGCCGCTCGCCACAGTTCCTGGATCGAGCGGTCGACGGAGCGCAGCGCGCGCAGGGCGCGGCGGTGCCGCGGACCCCACGCGTGCGAGAAGATGTCGTAATCGAGGTAGTTGACGTAGATCGCCGGGGTGCCCGCGTAGACGTCCCGGGCGGCGGACAGCGTGAACAGCTGGCGGATCCAGACCGACACGCCGATCTTCAGCGCGAGCAGCTTCCAGCCCCGCGGCGCGCCGACCGGATCGGCCAGGAAGGCGAGGAGCGCCCGGCCGAGCTCGAGGGCCGAGATCGCCAAGCTCTTGCACACGACCCACGCCAGCACCAGCGCCGCCGACAGCGTGCACAGCACGCCGGCCCCCGAGGGGCGCTTGAGCATCGCGAACGTCAGCAGGCTGTTGGCGGCGCCGCCGGTGAAGACGCAGCCGTACGTGCTGCCGCCGGTGACGATGCCGCGTCGCCCGGCCGCCTGCGCCTCCTCGACGTGGGCGGCGTCGCCCGCACGCGGGAAGTACACGTCGGTGCTCCGCCGCTTGTCGTGATAGTGGAAGCCGGGGATGTCGGGCGGCGCGCCATACATCGCCGCCATCTGGAAGGCCGGGGTCGAGGTCGGCAGCCCGACCGACATCGGCTGCAGCCGGCAGCCGCCGGACTGCAACAGCCGGCGGACGAACGGCATCCGGCCCTCGGCCAGACCTCGCTCGAGCACGGCGCGCGAGAGCCCATCGATCTGCACCACGAGCAACCGGCGCCGGCCCGGTACGGGGGCGCGCCCCACTCGCAGGCGGCGCACGAGCCGGTCGAGCCACCGCTGCACGAACAACACGATGTCGTCCGGAGACATCCGCGCGTTCCATTGTACTATCGGCCCGCAATGACTCCGCCGATCGTCGCGGCGGTCCGCCGCTTCGTCGAGGACGACGTGCGGCCGGTCGCCGATGCCCTCGAGCACGCCGACGCCTACCCGCACGCGCTCGTCGCACGCATGCGCGAGCTCGGCCTGTTCGGCGCGCTCCTCCCGGCCGACTACGGCGGTCTCGGCCTCGACGTCACCACCTACGCGCGGATCGTCGAGGAGCTGTGTCGCGGCTGGATGTCGCTGGCCGGCGTGATCAACAGCCACACCATGGCGACGCTGATCGTCCTGCACCACGGCACCGAGCCGCAGCGGCGCCGCTTCCTGCCGCGCTTCGCCGCCGGTGAGATCCGCGGCGGGCTGTGCCTGACCGAGCCGCACGCCGGCTCCGACGTGCAGGCCATCCGCACCACCGCCCGGCGCGTGGGCGACCACTACGTTCTCGACGGCAGCAAGATGTTCATCACCAACGGGCGGGAGGGCCACGCCTTCGCGCTGCTGGCGGTGACCGACCCGCGCGCCCAGCCGCGGCACCGTGGCATGTCGTGCTTCGTCGTCGAGAAGGGCCACCCGGGGTTCCGTGTCGTCAAATCGCTGGCCAAGCTGGGGTACAAGGGCGTGGACACGGTCGAGCTGCTCTTCGAGGCGTGCGAGGTACCCGCCGACAACCTCGTGGGCGGGGTCGAGGGCCGCGGCTTCGGCCAGGTGATGAGCGGGCTCGAGACCGGGCGCATCAACATCGCCGCGCGCTGCGTGGGCGTGGCGCAGGCGGCGTACGAGGACGCGCTGGCCCGGGCCCGGACGACCGCCCGCGAGGAGCCGGCGCTGGCCGACCTGGCCACCGGGGTCGCGGCCGCCCGCCTCATCACCTACTGGGCGGCCGGCATGAAGGATCGGCTGGAACGCTGCGATCTCGAGGCCGGCATGGCCAAGCTGTTCGCCTCGGAGACCGCGTACCGGGTGGCGGTCGGGGCCATGGGGGTGCTGGGCGAGGCGGGCACGCTGCAGCGCCACACCGTCGAGCGTCACTACCGCGACGCGCCGCTCATGATCATCGGCGAGGGCACCAACGAGATCCAGCGCACCCTCATCGCCCGCCAGCTCGTCCAGCGTCACGGCGAGCGGGCGGGCGCGCTCACCTCGCGCGAGGGCGAGGCGGTGGAGCGGCGCCAGATCGTGCTCGCCGTGCGCCAGTTCGTGGACAAGTCGCTGATCCCGGTCGTCGCCGAGCACGAGACGGCCGGCCGCTATCCCGCCGCCGTCGTCCACGAGCTGGCCGAGCTCGGACTGCTCGGCGCGCTCGTCGATCCCGCTCGTGGCGGTCTTGGCCTCGATCTCGCCACCACCGCGATGCTGGTCGAGGAGGTCGCGCGTGGGTGGACGACGGTGGCCTTCGCCGCCGTCGGTCACCTCGTCGCCACCTGGGTGCTCGAGCGCTTCGGCTCGCCGGCCGAACGCGAGGCGAGATTGCCGGCCCTGGCCCGCGCCGAGCGGCTCGCCGCCATCGCGCTCGGCGGCGACGTCACGGCGCGGCGCGAGAACGGCGCCTGGATTCTCGACGGCATCACCGCCCTCGTCGACAACGCCCCGCGCGCCGAGGTCTTCGTGCTGCGCGCCCGCGCGGGAGAGCACGCGGTGCTGGCGCTGGTGGAGCGCGGCGCGCGCGGGTTGCGCGTCGGCGAGCCGGAGGCGACGGTCGGCGCCCGCGGCCTGGACCCGTGCTTCCTGCACCTGAACGGCGTCCGCCCCCCGCTCGTCCTCGAGGGCGATGCGGCGGCCCGGGGTCAGGCCGCCGCGTGCGTCGCCGTGGCGGCCGTCGCGGTCGGGCTGGCCCAGGCGGCCTTCGAGGCGGCGTTGCGCTACTCCCAGCAGCGAACCGCCTTCGGCCAGCCGCTCTGCCAGCACCAGGCCGTGCAGCTCAAGCTCGCCGACATGGCGACAGGGATCACCGCCGCCCGGCTCCTCACCTATCACGCCGCCGGGGGCGATCCGGCCACCGGCGCGATGGCCCGGCTGCTCGCGGCCAGGGTCGCCGCCGACGCCACCGTGGAGTCGATGCGCATCCACGGAGGTTACGGCTACGTGAGCGAGTTCCCGGTCGAGCGCTTCTACCGCGACGCCGCTCGCCTCGCCTTCGTCCCCCTCGATGACGACACCCTGCGGCGCGACGCCGCCGCCCGCCTCGGCGGTGCCGCCTGATGGCGGCCCTGGCCACCGTCGCGGTCATCAGCGCGATCATGTTCACGACCTGGGCCCTCTACATCACGCTGGTCGAGCACCCCGCGCGGCTGGAGAGCGGCAGCGGACCGGGCCGCGCGCAGTTCCAGGCGAGTTACCGGCGCGCCGCGCCCTGGCAGGCGTCGTTCGCCCTGCTGGCGTGCCTGAGCGGAATGGCGACCGCGTACCTCTCCGGTCGCTGGCCGTGGCTGCTCGGTGCGGTGGTCATCGGCGCCGTCGTGCCCTTCACGCTGATCACCATCCGGCCCACCACCCAGTTGCTCCTGGGCGCCACGCCGCTGCAGGACACGGAGACGCGGCTGCTGCTCGAGCGCTGGGGGCGCCTGCACACGGTGCGCACCCTGCTGGGCGCGGCCGGCGTCCTCGCCTTCATCTTCGGGCTGGGCCAACGCTGATGGCCTACGGCCGCTACTTCGAGGAGTTCAGGGTCGGCGAGGTGCTGAAGCACTGGCCGGGCCGCACGATCAGCGAGGCCGACTGCACCTGGTTCGCGCTGCTCACGATGAACCAGCATCCCCTGCACAGCGACGCCCACTACGCCGCGACGCACACCCAGCACGGCCAGCGCGTGGTCCTCGGCCCGCTGGTCTTCTCGATCGGCATCGGCATGACCGTGGCCGACGTCTCCGGCAAGGCGATCGCCAACCTCGAGATCGAGAAGATCGTCCACCTGGCGCCGACGTTCATCGGCGACACGCTGTACTCGGAGTCCACCGTGCTCGCCGCCCGCGAGTCCCGGCAGGGCGACCGCGGCACGGTGAGCGTGGAGACACGCGTGACGAACCAGCGCGGCGAGTGCGTGATGACGTTCCGCCGCACCGCGCTCGTCCCCAAGAAGACTCACGCCACGCTCGGCGAGCGGGCCCTCGAAGGGGACCGTCAGGAGTGAGTGAGGTGGCGCGGGCGCGGCGGTAGAATCCCGACATGGCGGAGCGGACGCTGTCGACGCCCGACGTCGAGGAGGTCACCGGGACCGGGACCGAGGTCGCCCCGCCCTGGATGACCATCCTGCACAACTGTGACTGCCACACCTTCGAGCAGGTCGTGAAGCAGCTGCAGAAGGCCATCGCCTGCAGCGAGGCCGAGGGCTGGGAGATCGCCTGGCAGGTCCACAACTCCGGCAAGGCCGTCGTCAAGGTCGGGCCAGAGGCCGAGTGCGTCCGCGTCGGGAACATCCTGGCCTCGATCGGCCTGGTCGTCACCGTGGTTCAGTCGTAACGCCCGCGGCATGCTGCTCGACGTGAGCGCGCGCGCTTCTGCCACCCGCTACCGCGTCGCCCTCTGGGTCCTGCTCGCCGGCAAGCTGCTCGGCGCGTGGGGGCTCACGTGGGACATCCAGTGGCATCTGCTGATCGGCCGCGACTCGTTCTGGATCCCCCCGCACCTGATGATGTACGGCGGCGTCACCGCCGGCCTGCTCGTCGCGTTCGCGGTCCTCGCGCTCGACAGCGTCGCGGCCCGGCGCGGCGTCCGCCCCCGCGGCGCCATCACGCTGCTGGGCCTGACCTCCACGCGCGGCGTCCATCTGGCGACCTGGGGCGTGGCCCTGATGATCCTGGCCGCGCCCATCGACGACCTGTGGCACCGGCTCTTCGGCCTCGACGTGACGCTGTGGAGCCCGCCGCACCTGCTCGGGCTGCTGGGCTCGGCCGTGAACACGGTCGGCACGCTGCTGATCGCGACGGAGACCTACGCCGCCCGCAGCCGTGTTCGGCTCGCCGCGCTGCTGCTCGGCGGCGCCCTGCTCTACGGCGGCGCGCGCGTCGTGCTGGAGCCGGCGTGGCTCACGGCGTACACGCGCGCCGGCGTCGCCTTCCACGCCTTCGCGATCCTCGGCGCGCTGGTCCTGCCCCTAGCGCTGGTCCCAGTGACGCGACTGATCGACCGGCGCTGGACGCCGGTCGCCATCGTGATCGTCGCGGTCGGCATCTCGATGCTGGGCGAGCAGATCGCCCGGGTGGGCTTCGCCGTCGTGCAGCCGGAATCGGTGATCGACGACGAGATCCGGAAGGATCCGACGTCGCCGATCGCGCTGGCCGCGGCGATCCGGGCGAAGAGCCGCGGGGCCGGGTTGCCGATGGCCGTGCGGCTCGCACTCCCCGTGCTGGCCGCCGCCGTGATGGCCGCGCTCGATCCGCGCCGGCGGCCCATCGTCGCCGGCGTTGGCTACGGCGTCGCGCTCCTCGCGCTGTACGGCTGGTCGACCAGCCACAGCCCGGCGTTCGCGCCGCTGGTGCCGTCGGCCGCCGAGACCGCCGCCGCC
>JBKOZA010000433.1:0-4069 GCA_046725675.1 Candidatus Methylomirabilota bacterium | reverse complement strand
CCGAGGGGCCGCCGGGGCCGCGGCGGCCGGCACCGGAACCGGGGCCGGGCGCGCTCGCATGTGCCGCGGCCGCGTCGGCGCTGGCCGGCCGCCGTTGACCTCGTCGCTGACGGCGATCGTGAGATGGCTCGTGCGGTGCTTGATGAAGAACGCGCGGCCCATCGCGCGCGGCTGGACGCGCTTGAGCGAGGGCCCGCCGTCGGCGATCGCCCGCACTACCCGCAGGTCGTCGAGGTTGCGGACCTGATGGTTGTGCTCGGCGTTCGCCACCGCCGAGCGCAGCACCTTCTCGATGAGGCGGGCGGCCGCCCGCGGGGTGAACTCGAGCGTGGCCAGGGCGTCCCCGACCGGCTTACCGCGGATCTGGTCCAGGACCAGCCGCGCCTTGCGGGCCGACACGCGGACGAACCGGGCCGTGGCGGTCGTGATCATGGCCCTAGGCCTTCCCCGTCGGCGTCGCCGCGGCCTTCTCGGCCTGGCCGTGGGCCTTGAACGTCCGGGTCAGCGCGAACTCACCGAGCTTGTGGCCGACCATGTTCTCGGTCACGTACACTGGGATGAACTTCTTGCCGTTGTGGACGGCCAGCGTGTGTCCGACGAATTCCGGCGCGATCGTCGAGCGCCGCGACCACGTCTTCAGCACCTTCTTCTGGCGCGTGCGGTTCAGCTCCTCGATGCGCCCGTAGAGCGTCTCGTCGATGTACGGGCCCTTCTTCAGCGAGCGTCCCATCGGCGACTCCTATTTCTTCCTGCGCGTCACGATGAAGGCGTCGGTGGGTCGCGCGCCGCGCCGGGTCTTGTAGCCCTTGGTGGGCTTGCCCCAGGGGGTCATCGGGTGGTTACCCTTGCCCTTCCCCTCGCCGCCGCCCATCGGATGATCCACCGGGTTCATCACCGTGCCCCGCACGGTGGGGCGGAATCCCCGCCAGCGCACGCGGCCCGCCTTGCCGACCGACACGTTCTCGTGATCGAGGTTGCCGACCTGCCCGATCGTCGCCATGCAATCCAGCGCCACCAGCCGCACCTCGCCCGAGGGCAGCCGCAGCGTGGCGCGCTCACCCTCCTTGGCCAGGAGCTGAGCCTGCGTCCCCGCGCTCCGACACATCTGCCCGCCCCGACCGGGCTGCAGCTCGATGTTGTGCAGGAGCGAGCCGACCGGGATGTTGCGGATCGGCAGCGCGTTGCCCGGTACGATGTCGGCCTGCGGCCCCGACATCAGGACGTCGCCGACCTTGAGCCCCAGCGTCGCGATGATGTACCGCTTCTCACCGTCGCGATAATGCAACAGCGCCAGATGCGCGGACCGGTTGGGATCGTACTCGATGGTGGCGACCCGCGCGGGGATGCCGTGCTTGTCGCGCCGGAAGTCGACCTGGCGCAGCATGCGCTTGGCCCCGCCGCCGCGATGGCGCACCGTGATGCGGCCGTACGCGTTGCGGCCGTTGGTCCGGCGCTTGGGGACGAGCAGGCTCTTCTCCGGCTCGTCTCGCGTGATCTCCTCGTTGGTGACGTAGGTGAGGTAGCGCCGGGCCGCCGAGGTCGGCTTGAGGGTGCGAATACCCACGGCCTCAGGCCCCCTCGACCAAATCGATCTTGTGGCCCGGCGCCAGCGTCACGACCGCCTTCTTCCAGTCGGCCCGCCGGCCCTGGAAGCGGCCCATGCGCTTGAGCTTGCCCTCGTAGGACGAGGTCCGGACCGCGGTGACCTTGACGTTGAACACGGCCTCGACGGCGGACCGGATCTCGACCTTGTTGGCGTCCGGGCGAACCCGGAAGGCCACCGTGTTCAGGGTCTCCTTCTGCTGCATCGACTTCTCCGTCATCAGCGGGCGGATCAGCACGTGACGGGCGTCCTTCATTGCGCGAGCGCCTCCTCCAGTGTCTTGAGCGCCGCGCGCTCGAAGACGACCTGCCGCGATCGAAGGACCTGGTAGACCGACACCTGCGAGGGGGTCTCCACGGTCAGCCACGGGACATTGCGGGCGGCTCTGAGCATGGAGTCGCCGAGCGTCCCGACGACGAGCAGCGTGGAGAGCGGCTGCAGGCCGAGCTGCGCGAGGGAGGCCACCAGGGCCTTGGTCTTGCCGTCCGCGCTCATGCTCTCGACGACCCGCAACGTGCCGCCGGAGATCGTCGCGGTGACCGCCTCGCGCAACGCCTGCCGCCGCATCTGGCGCGGCATCGCCTTGTCGTAGTGCCGTGGCGTGGGACCGAACGGCTTGCCGCCACCCTTCCACTGGGTGGCCCGGATGCTGCCCTGCCGAGCGCGGCCGGTGCCCTTCTGCTTCCACGGCTTCCGGCCGCCGCCCGAGACCTCACTGCGCCCACGCGTGTCGTGGGTGCCCACCCGACGGTCGGCCAGCTCGCGAATCACCGCCTGGTGGAGGAGCGGCTGCTTGATCTCCACGCCGAACACCTCGGGCGAGAGCTCGAGCGTGCCGGACTGCTTTCCCTTGCCGTCGAGGACCTGGACCGTCGGCATTATTTCTTGTCCGCCGTTTTCTGCTGCTGGGTCTTCGTCGTCTTCACCGACTTGCGAATCATCACGAGCGAGCCGTTGGCGCCGGGGACGGCGCCGCGCACCAGCACCAGGTTCTGCTCGGGCAGCACGCGCGCGACGGAGACGTTCAGCACCGTGCGCCGCACCCCGCCCATGCGTCCGGGCAACCGGTGCCCCGGCCACACGCGGGAGGGATCGGAGGACGCCCCGATCGAGCCGGGCGCCCGGTGGAACATCGAGCCGTGGGTGGCGTCGCCGCCAAACCAGCCGTGACGCTTGACGCCGCCCTGGAACCCCTTGCCCTTGGTGATGCCGACGACGTCGACGAGTTCGCCGGCCGCGAAGAGATCGGCGGTCAGGCTCTTGCCGACCTCATAGCCCTGCAGCATCTCGCTCTTCTCCAGCCGGATCTCGCGCACCACGCCCATCGGCGCCACGTTGGCTTTCTTGAACACTCCGGCGGCCGGCTTGCTGACGTTCTTCTTCTTGGGCTCGAACCCCAGCTGCAGCCCGTCGTACCCGTGCCGCTCGCGGGTACGGATGTCCAGCACCGTGCAGGGCCCGGCCTGGATGATCGTGACGGGGACTTGATTGCCGTCGTCCCCGAAGATCTGCGTCATCCCGAGCTTGCGCCCGATGAGTCCTTCCTTACGAGCCATGGATTACGCGATCCTCACCGCGCTACGACGACCCGATGATAAGCGCCCATCTGCGTCGTTGCCGAGCATCTGGGCACTTCTCATCGGTCGTTCTCAAAGTTTGATCTCGACGTCGACGCCGGCGGGCAGATCCAGTTTCATGAGGGAGTCGACGGTCTGTGGTGTCGGGTCGACGATATCGAGGAGGCGCTTGTGGGTGCGCATCTCGAACTGCTCGCGAGAGGTCTTGTCGACGTGGGGGGAGCGGAGCACCGTCCAGCGGTTGATGATGGTCGGCAGCAGCACCGGCCCGGCCACGCGGGCGCCGGTACGCCGAACGGTCTCCACGATCTCCTTGACCGACCGATCCAGGAGGTGATGGTCGTACGCCTTGAGGCGGATGCGGATCTTCTGGTCGGCGGCCAGGGTGACCATGTCGCTACTCCGAGATCTCCGTGACGACGCCCGCCCCCACCGTGCGGCCCCCCTCCCGAATCGCGAACCGCAGCTCCTTCTCCATCGCAATCGGCATGATCAGCTCGATCGCCATCGTCACGTTGTCCCCCGGCATCACCATCTCCGTCCCCCCGGGTAACGTGCACACCCCCGTCACGTCCGTCGTCCGAAAGTAAAACTGCGGCCGGTACCCGTTGAAGTACGGGGTGTGCCGCCCCCCCTCTTCCTTCGTGAGCACATAGACTTCCGCCTTGAATTTCTTGTGGGGTTTGATCGAGGCCGGCTTGGCCAGCACCTGCCCGCGCTCCACTTCGTCCTTGTCGATGCCCCGCAACAGACACCCGACATTGTCCCCCGCCTGCCCCTCGTCCAGCAGCTTGCGGAACATCTCCACCCCCGTCACCACCGTCTTGCGCGTGTCGTGAATGCCGACGATCTCCACCTCCTCGCCCACCTTCACCATCCCCCGCTCCAC
>JBKOZA010000432.1:0-6133 GCA_046725675.1 Candidatus Methylomirabilota bacterium | reverse complement strand
GATTGTCCTCTGCTCAATGATGCCCGTAGTGTTCGGCCGATGCGGGGGCCTGGACGTCGCACCCCCGGACGCCGAGGCCGCGGGCACGGCATCTCCCCGCGCCACGTTGATGGCGAGCCGTTGTCGCCGTTGCGAGCGCTGGGCTCGGCGAGCGCGCGATCGGCGATGCGACTCACCTCGTGCAATCCCCCTTGGGGGCGGGGGGGTCGCGCTCGTCGGGCCCTGCGCTCGCTTACGGCGACAGGCGAGCCATCAGTGGCGCGGGGAGATGGCGTGCCCGCGGCCTCGGCGTCCGGGGGCGCGACGTCCGGGCCCCGGCGTCGCCGAACACCACGAGAGTCCGTGCGCGAGGACTGCGATGAAGATCACGCGATCGGATGTCGAGGCGATGGACGCTCGGGATCCGCTCGCGGGCTGCCGCGGATGGTTCGTGCTGCCGTCGGGCACGATCTATCTGGACGGCAACTCGCTGGGGGCGATGCCGCGGGCGACGCCGGAACGGCTCGCGCAGGTCGTCGAGGCTTGGCAGAGGGATCTCATCGGGAGCTGGAACCGTCACGACTGGATCGGCTGGCCGCGGCGCGTGGGCGATCGCATCGCCCGCTTGATCGGGGCGCAGCCAGGTGAAGTGATCGTCGCCGACTCGACGTCGGTCAATCTCTTCAAGCTTTTGGCGGCGGCGCTCCAGTGCAACCCCGGGCGCCGGGTGATCCTCACCGAGACCGACAACTTTCCCACCGACGTGCACGTGGCCCAGGGGCTCGCGCGCCTCCTCGGCGGCGGCGTCGAGCTCCGCGCCGTCGACGCGGCCGGCCTGGCCGGCGCCCTCGGCCACGACGTGGCGGTCCTCATGCTCACGCACGTGAACTACCGCAGCGGCGCGATGCACGACATGGCGTTTTTCACCGCCGCCGCCCACGCGGCCGGCGCGCTGGCGCTGTGGGACCTGTCACACTCGGCGGGGGCCATGCCACTTCACCTCGACGAGGCCGGCGTGGATCTGGCGGTCGGCGGCAGTTACAAGTTCCTCAACGGCGGGCCTGGCGCGCCGGCCTACCTGTTCGTGGCCGGACGATTGATCGGGCTGATTGAGCCGGCGCTGGCCGGATGGATGGGACACGCGCGCCCCTTCGACTTCGATACGGCCTACGAGCCGGCGTCCGGCATCGAGCGGTTCCTGGTCGGCACGCCGCCGGTGCTGTCGCTCGCGGCGCTCACCGCGGGCATCGAGACGTTCGACGCCGTCGACCTGCGTCAGGCGCGCGCCAAGTCCGTGGCCCTGGGCGCGCTCTTCCGGCGGCTGGTCCAGCAGGAGTGCCACGAGCCCGGGCTGCGTCTGGTGTCGCCCGACGATCCCGAGCGCTGCGGGAGCCAGGTCTCCTACGCGCATCCCGAGGGGTACGCGATCGTGCAGGCGCTGATCGCACGGGGCATCATCGGTGACTTCCGCGCCCCGGACGTGCTGCGCTTCGGCTTCGCCCCCCTCTACGTCCGCCACGTCGACGTGTTCGAGGCGGTCATGGCGCTGGGCGAGGTTCTCGCGACCCGCGCCTACGCCGACCCGCGGTTCCGCGTCCGCGCGCTGGTGACCTGATCCGGCCCGGCGCCGGGCCTCGGCCAGGGCATGGACGTGGCGGCCATCCTCAGGCATGCTACGTCAGCAATGGCGGGGGTTCGGCCTCGCCCGTGGCAGAAGCCGCGCCGATGGCGTGGCTCACGGAAGTGGGCGTCCGATCTGTTCAGCATTGCATCGCAAACCGATGGAGGGGGAGCACATGTCACTGCGGATCAACAGCGAGGCACCGAACTTCACCGCCGATTCGACCCAGGGCAAGATCAATTTCCACGAGTGGATCGGCGATAGCTGGGCGATCCTGTTCTCGCACCCGAAGGATTTCACGCCGGTCTGCACCACCGAGCTGGGGTACATGGCCGGCCTCAAGCCCGAGTTCGACAAGCGCAACTGCAAGATCATCGGCCTCAGCGTCGATCCGGTCGACGATCACAAACGCTGGTCGAAGGACATCGAGGAGACGCAGGGTCACGCCGTGACGTACCCGATGATCGGCGACCCCGAGCTGAAGGTGGCCAAGGCGTACGACATGCTGCCGGAGAGCTCGGGCACGACCTCGCAGGGCCGGACGCCCGCCGACAACGCGACGGTGCGTTCGGTGTTCGTCATCGGGCCCGACAAGAAGATCAAGGCCACGCTCACCTATCCGATGTCGACCGGGCGCAACTTCGACGAGGTGCTGCGCCTGCTCGACTCCTGCCAGCTCACCTCCAAGCACAAGGTGGCCACGCCGGTGAACTGGAAGCAGGGCCAAGACGTCATCATCGTGACCGCCGTCTCCGACGAGGACGCCAAGAAGTCCTACCCGGCCGGGTGGAAGACCCTCAAGCCGTATCTCCGGGTCGTGGCCCAGCCCAAGTAGCCGACGGTGCGCGCGCCGGTAGCCGCCCAGGCCCCGGCGCGCGCCGCGCTCGCCAGGCCTGCTCTCGCCTACCCGGCGGCGACCTGCCCGTTCGGGCGATTCCCTCGCGGGATCGTCCGCTTCATGCTGACAGCATTCGGCGTGAGGAGGAGGTTGGCATGGACAGGCTGCTCGCACTCTCCAACGATCTCGCATTGGCCGTTCAGCAGGCGGGCCGCGCAGTGTTCGCCGTGCACGCCCGGCCGCGTTTGCCCTCGACCGGCGTGCACTGGCGGCCGGGACTGGTGGTCACGGCGAACCACACCGTGCGCACCGACGAGGGCCTCACACTCATTCGACCCGACGGCCAGTCGGTGGCCGGCGCGCTGGTCGGAAGGGACCCCGCCCGCGACCTCGCGGTGTTGAGGGTCGAGGCCACGGATGTTCCGGTGGCCGAGCTGGGCGATTCCGCCGCCATCCATGTCGGGCACATGGTGCTGGCGCTCGGGGCGGGGCCGCGGGCGAGCTGGGGCGTGGTCAGCGCGATCGGAGCGGCCAGGGCCCGACACGAAGACGGCGATCTCTTCAGCCTCGACCTGACCCTCTACGCCGGATTCTCGGGGGGACCGCTGGTCGACGCGCAGGGCCGCGTCGTCGGCATCAACACCTCGGGGATCTCGCGCCAGATGCAGCTGGCCATTCCGGCCAGCGTGGTGAGCCGGACCGTCGACGAGCTGGTGCGTCACGGCCGCATCGCCCACGGCTATCTCGGCGTGGGCACCCAGCCCGTGCGCGTACCCGAGGCGATGCGACAGCAGCTGGGTCTCGCTCAAGAGCTCGCCCTGATCGTCGTCGACGTGCAGGCGGGAAGCCCCGCGGCGGAAGGGCTGCTGATCGGCGACCTCGTCCTGTCGCTCGACGGCGAGGCGATCACCGATCCCGTCGAGTTGCGGCGGCTGTTGCGCGCCGAGCGGATCGGTCGGCGGATCACGGCCCGAGTAGTTCGAGGGGGGCAGGCGCGCGAGGTCGAGCTGACGGTCGGCGAGCGTCCTGCGCGCTCCCGCTGATGGATCTCGTGGCGCTGGCGGCGGCGCTGCGCCGGGTCACCGTGGAGCTCACGGACACCGAGCGCGCATTCGGATCGGGAGTTGTCTGGGACCCCGACCGGGTCGTGACGAACGCCCACGTGGCGGCGGCGCGTCCTCTCGTGAGGGTTCGTCGGGCCGACGGCACGAGCCTCGACGGGAGTGTGCTCGCCCGCGATCGCAAGGCCGACCTCGCGCTGCTCCACGTGCCGGGCCTCGGGCTGCCGGCCGCCGCCGTCGGCCCGGCCGACGAGCTGCGGGTGGGCTCGCTCCTGGTCGCGGTGGGGCATCCGTTCGGCGTGCGGGGTGCGCTGACGGCGGGCATCGTGCACGCGGTGGGCAAGATCGGGCGAAGCGAGCGGTCCTGGATCATAGGCGATCTCCGGCTCGGGCCCGGCAACTCCGGTGGTCCGCTCGCTGACGCCCTGGGACGGGTGGTCGGTATCAACGCGATGATCGTTGGCGGGCTGGCGCTGGCAATTCCGGCGAGCGAGGTGACGCGCTTCGTGCGCGCCGCCGGGTGAGAGGGCATGGAGGGCCGGCCGATCCGCGTGCTCGTCGTGGCCGACACCGAGATGGCAGCGGCCCGGCTCGAGGTCCTGCTCCGAGCGGATCCGAATCGGCGCGTGCTGGTGGGCTCCCCCCGCGCGCTCGGTCGGCTCATCGAGGAGCACGAGCCGGCGGCCGTCGTGCTGGCGTCGCCGGCCGACCGCGTGCTGGCGATCCTGAGAGCAGTGCCGGACACGATGGCGGTACCGCCTGTCGTGGCGCTCGTCGACGAGCCCCGCGCGGCCTGGACGTCGGCGGCGCGTCGGGCCGGGGTTCGCGCGGTCCTCGACCGTCGTGCGGAGGCCGACGAGCTCTCCGCGGCGCTGGCCGCCACCCTGGCCGGCCTCGTCACGCTGCATCCCGACGTGTTCCGTGCGCCCGAGCGGGCGGCGGCGCTCGCGGCGGCGGACACCGAGCGCGCGCTGACCGTTCGGGAACTCGAGATCCTCGCGATGCTCGCCGAGGGGCTCAGCAACCGGACGATCGCCCGTCGCCTCCACATCTCGACGTACACCGTGAAATTCCACGTGGCCTCGATTCTCGGCAAGCTCGGCGCGGCCAGCCGCACCGAGGCCGTGACGGTGGCCGTGCGCCGCGGGCTGATCTCGCTCTGAGCGCCACCGCGACTCGAGCGGCGCACCGCCGGACCAAGCCCCGGCGGTGGCACCCGCCGCGTGGTAGATCTGGCGCAGGGCGCGAGTATCCTGGATGACCTGCTCGGTGGTGGACAGCGCTAGCGAGACGTCAAGGACTTCGTGAGTCGGTAGGAGAACGTCAAGCGAGTCATGCAGGGCGCGGCCCGCTAGCGTTCGCGGCTTCTGGAGACGGAGATCGGCCAGGCGCGACGCGGCCGTCCTCAGGGCTCGTCGGACGATGGGTGACGCCATACTCCCCGGCGCCCGACATGAGCGACGGCTGGTAAGATGAGCGCGCCGTGGAGACGTTCAGGGACCGGGTGGCAGTGGTCACGGGCGCGGCGAGCGGGATCGGGCTCGCGCTCGCCGAGCGGTTCGCGACCGAAGGCATGAAGGTCGTCATGGCCGACGTCGAGGCGGCGGCGCTGGAGCGCGCCGCCGCCACGGTTCGTGCCAGCGCCCGGGCCGTCCTGCCGGTCCGTGTCGACGTGTCCCGGCCCGAGGACGTCGAGCGCCTGGCCGGCGAGACTTACGCCGCCTTCGGCGCCGCCCACGTCGTGTGCAACAACGCCGGCGTCGCCGTGCTGGGCGCCGTGCACGAGCACTCGCTGGCCGACTGGCAGTGGGTGATCGGCGTCAACCTGTGGGGCGTCATCCACGGCGTGCGCGCGTTCCTGCCGCGCATGCTGGCCGGCGGCGACGAGGGCCACATCGTCAACACCGCCTCCATGGCCGGCCTCACCACGGCTCCGTTCATGTCGGTGTACGACGTGACCAAGCACGGCGTGGTCGCGCTGTCGGAGTCGATGTACAAGGAGCTCGAGGCGACCGGCGCGCCCATCGGGGTCTCGGTCGTCTGCCCCGGCCTCATCAACACCGCCATCATGCGGTCGTCCCGCAACCGCCCGCCCGAGTTGGCCGAGGAGGGCAAGGCGGGCCCGATGGCCCAGGCGTTCGGGCAGGCGCTCGCCGACCGGCTGGTCAGCGGCTATCCGCCCTCGGAGGTGGCCGACCAGGTCCTGCGCGGGATCCGGCGAAAACGCTTCTACATCGTCCCGGCCCAGCCGGAGGTTCGCCAGTGGGCCACCGTGCGCGCCCAGGACATCATCGAGCTGCGGAACCCCACACCACGTCGCTGATGACTCGTCGGCGCAACCGAGGCGGAAACCAGGAGCACGGTCATGAGTGAACAGGCGGAGCGGCACGAGTTTCAGGCGGAGGTCCGGGAGCTGCTGGATCTGATGATCCACTCCCTCTACTCCCACAAGGACATCTTCCTGCGCGAGCTGATCTCGAACGCCTCCGACGCCCTCGACAAGGTCCGCTTCGAGTCCCTGAGCCGGCCCGAGCTGGCGCCGGTCGGGGAGCTGGAGATCGGCCTGGAAGTCGACGAGCAGGCCCGCACGCTGGCCGTGCACGACAACGGCATCGGCATGACGCGGCAGGAGGT
>JBKOZA010000431.1:0-1375 GCA_046725675.1 Candidatus Methylomirabilota bacterium | reverse complement strand
TTGGGCCACAGCTCGCTCACCACCTGCACCTCGATGCCGTACTTCTTCATGATGGCCAGAAACGCCGCCCAGTTGTCGCGCCCGTACGAGTAGTCGGGGTTGATCCCGGCCACCGTCCGGAACTTGCCCTTCCAGCTCCGTGCGGTGAGGATCGACGCCATCACCGCCTCGCACTCGTTGTCGGTCGAGCGGAACGCGTACTTCGGCTTCGGCATCGTCTCCTCGACGCCCTTCTGGGTGGTGGCGTCCCAGGCCAGCCAGATCGCCTTCATCTCCTCGGCCACCGGGCCCAGCGCCAGCCCCACCCCCGTCGAGATGGCCCCCGACACCACGTCGACCTTGTCGGACAGCACGAGCTTGCGGAACCGCTCCACGGTGTCCTTCGGGCTCGACTCCTCTTCCACGACCAGCTCGATCTTGCGGCCCAGGATGCCGCCAGCGCCGTTGATACGATCGACCGCCCAGGTGACTCCCCGCAGACCCGACTCGCCGACGGGCGCCAGCACCCCGGCCTTGGCCGCCAGCACGCCGATCTTGACCGGGCTGGCCTGGGCGAAGACGGGGGCGGCGTCGAGACGCAGCGCGACCGCCGCCGAGGCGGCGCCAGTGAGCGTGAGGAACTGTCGCCGTGTGGTCGTCATCGACACCTCCTGGCGGGTCAGAGAGTTTGGCCGCCGTCGAGCGCGGGGTATTCTATCCCGCTGACCGCCGACCCGGTGATGCTAGAATTCTCGGACTGCCGCACCAGAGAGGGGCGCGTGTACGTACGATTCTGGGGAACGCGGGGCTCGATAGCCTCACCCGGTGAGCACACGACCCGCTACGGCGGGAACACGTCGTGTGTGGAGGTCCGGGCCCCGGACGGCACCGTCATCGTGCTGGACTGCGGCACCGGCGCTCGCGAGCTCGGCCTGCACCTCGTGCGGACGCTGCCCTCGCCGATGCGGCTGCACCTGTTCATCGGCCACACGCACTGGGACCACATCCAGGGCTTTCCGTTCTTCGTCCCCGCGTTCCTGCCCGGCTGCGAGCTGAACGTCTACGCTCCGCTCGGCTTCCAGCAGAGCCTCGAGGAGGCGATGGCCGGGCAGATGGAGTACTCCTACTTCCCGGTGAAGCTGCGCGATCTGCGCTCGCGCATCCACTTCACCGAGCTGGAGGAGGGCTTCTTCCGGGTCGGCGACGTGCTGGTGGAGACGCAGTACCTGAACCACACCGCGCCCACCATCGCCTACCGCATGTCGAGCGCCGGCGCCACCGTCGCCTACGTCACCGATCACGAGCCGTTCTGGAAGTCGGACGACGGCATCCTGCACCACCCGGGTGATCAGCGCCACATCGCGTTCATGCGCGGGGCCGACCTGGTGATCCACGA
>JBKOZA010000430.1:0-7339 GCA_046725675.1 Candidatus Methylomirabilota bacterium | reverse complement strand
CAGCCTGGGCTGAGGACGCGTTCACCATCGCCTCGACGGGCGGGTCCTGGGGCGACGGCCTCAAGCATTCCTACGTGCTGAAGGCCGACTTCGAGAAGCGCTTCAACACCCAGGTCAGCTACGCGCACATGATCGACTCGGTGATCGCCACCAAGGCGATCGCGCAGTGCGGGAATCCGCCGTTCACGGTCCCGGCGCTCCTGAACGCCGAAGCGGTGATGCTGGCCGAGGGTGGCTGCCTTCAAGACTACGATCTCGGCGTCGTCACCAACTACAAAGACCTGCTGCCCGGCACGTTCGAGTCGCCGCGGGCGGGACTCAAGTCCTATTGGGCGGCACACACGATGATCGTCATGGGTCTCGTCTACAACACCAAGCGGGTGACGACGAAGCCGACCTCGTTCATGGACCTCGGGAGCGCCAAGTACAAGGGCAAGATCGCCATCCCGGCCTATGGCTGGGTCGGTATCCAGTGGCTGCACGCCCTGAACCAGGCCCTGGGAGGCACCCCCGACAACATCGACCCGGGCATGAAGGCGATCGCGGAGCTGGTCAAGAAGAATGACGCGATCATCATGGAGAACACCGACGTGACGCTCAAGGCCTTCACGCGCGAGGAGATCTGGATGATGCCGTTCTGGAACGGACGCTGCTTCTCGCTGCAGGCGGAGGGCGTGCCGGTGGACATCGTCTACCCCAAGGGCAGCATCCAGGTCGGCAATGGATTCCCGATCCTCAAGGGCACGAAGTTCGAGCGGCAGGCGCAGCAGTTCGTCAACATCACCCTGGATGCCGAGTACCAGATCGAGATGACGCGACGGTTCCGGTATCCGCCGTCCAACAGCAAGGCGAAGCTCCCGCCGGAGATGGCGCACTACGCCCTGAAGGAGGCCGACCTCAAGGCCATGATGCCGCTGGATTTTCAGAAGATGAACGAGCATCGCGCCGCCTATCTCGCCCGCTGGAACCGGGAGGTGCTGGGCTAGATCGTGCCTCACCGCGCCCGCGCTGGATACGAGCGCATCGCGTGCAGGGGACGATGACCGTCACCACGGTCGAGCTCGCTGTCAGAGGGCTGACCAAGCGGTTCTCGCCTCAGGTGACGGTCGGGCCGCTGTCGTTCGAGGTGATGGAGGGGGAGTTCTTCTCGCTGCTCGGTCCGAGCGGCTGCGGCAAGACGACGACGCTGCGCTGCATCGCGGGATTCGAGGAGCCGTCCGAGGGCTCGATCTTGCTGGGCGGCCAGAGGCTGGACGGCCGGCCCCCGCACCGCCGCGACGTCGGCCTGGTGTTCCAGACCTACGCGCTCTTCCCCCATCTGACGGTGTTCGACAACATCGCGTTCGGCCTGCGTCTGCGCAAGGTCGGCAAGGCGGAGATCGAGCGCCGGGTCGGCCAGATGCTCGAGCTCGTCGATCTGCCGAATCTGGCGGAGCGCTACCCGGCCCAGCTTTCAGGCGGGCAGCAGCAACGCGTCGCGATCGCCCGCTCGCTGGTACTGGAGCCGAGCCTCCTCCTGTTCGACGAGCCGCTGTCCAACCTGGACCTCAAGTTGCGCGTCCAGATGCGCTACGAGCTGCGCGACCTCCAGAAGCGGCTGGGCAAGACGGCGGTCTACGTCACCCACGACCAGACCGAGGCCCTCGCCCTGTCCGACCGGATCGCCGTCCTCTCGCAGGGCCGGATCGAGCAGATCGGCACCCCGAGCGAGATCTACGAGTGGCCGGCCAGCGCCTTCGTCGCAGATTTCATCGGCAGCTCGAACCTCCTGAAAGCGCGGGTCCGCGGCGCCGGCGCCGGCGCGGACACCGCGATGGAAACCGAGCACGGGCTCGTCCTCAGGGTCCCGCGCGTGGCCGACGTCTCCGGAGCGACCGTGACGCTGCTGCTACGCCCGGAGCGCTTTCAGATGGCGACCGGCGGCGATGGCGATACGAGCGTCGCCAATCGCTTCACCGCGCGCGTGCGCGACGTCACCTATCTGGGAGAGGACCTGCACCTGCGGGTGCTCGCCTCGGAGAAACAGCCCCTGCTCGTGTCGATCAAGAACAGCAAGGGGACGCGCGCCATCGTCCCGGGCGACGCGATCGACCTGGCGATCGATCCCGAGGACATCCACGTCCTCCGGCGGTAGGCCAGCACGATGGAACGAGGGCCACACTCGCGGTACTGGGCGCTGTTCGTCGGGCCGTACGCCGCCTATCTCCTGGTCTTCCTCGTCCTGCCGTTCGTCAACGTGGCGCTCCTGAGCGTGTACCTCCACTCGCCGACCAAGATCGCCGTCGAGGAGTTCACGGCCACCAACTACGCGAAGCTCTGGGAGGTGTATTACGCCACCCTCTTTCTGCGCACCCTGCGGCTGTCGCTCGTCGTCACCGTCGTGTGCGCGGTGCTCGGCTATCCGGTGGCGTACTTCCTTGCCCGGTCGACGTCGCGGATGATGACCCTGGGCCTGTTCCTGCTGATTATGCCGTTGCTGGTGAGCACGGTGATCCGCGTGTTCGGCTGGCTCGTCATTCTCGGCAGCGAGGGGCTCGTCAACCAGGGACTTCGGCTGCTCGGCGCCCGGGAGAGCGTGCGGTTGCTCCACACCGAAGGTGCCGTGATCATCGGGCTCGCTCAGCAGACCATGCCGTTCATGGTCCTGCCGATCATGGCGGCGATCGAGCGCATCTCGCCGAGCCTCGAGGAGGCCGCCCGGAACCTCGGCGCGAACTGGGGCCAGATGTTCGTGCGCACCATCTTGCCGTTGAGCATGCCCGGGCTCCTCTCCGGCTCGCTGCTCGTCTTCAGTGTGTCGATGAGCGCCTTCGTCACCCCGGCCCTGATGGGCGGCCGCCGCGAGCGTATGGTGGGCCAGCAGATCTACGAAGAGGTCCTCACGGCCTACAACTGGCCGGGCGCCGCGAGCCTGACGATCGTCCTCTCGGTGCTAATGGTGGGGCTCGTCTGTCTGGCGCTGTGGGCCACCGGGCGCCGGGCGCGCCTGGAGATCTCGCGATGACCGGTCGCCCGCCGCGGTTTCTCTGGCCGTTCGTGATCGTCGTCTACGTGCTGCTACTGGCCCCTCTGGTGGTGGTGATCACCGTGTCGTTCGGCTCCACCCCGACCTTCGACTTTCCGCCCAAGGGCCTGACCTTGCGCTGGTATCACGCCTTCTTCGCCAGCGAGATGTTCGTCCGCTCGTTCTTCCGCGTGAGCCAGGTGGTTGGACTCCTGACGGCGCTGGTTGCTACGGTCGTCGGCAGCCTGGCAGCGATCGGGCTCGTGCGGCTCCACTTCCGCGGCCGCGACGCGATCGAGACATTCTTCCTGTCGCCGCTCCTCGTGCCCCACATCCTGCTCGGCGCCGCCGTGTACCTGTACCTGGCGCGGCTCGCCTGGGCGACCTCGTCGATGACGTTGCTGGTCGGCCACATCGTCATCGCGACGCCCTACGTCATCCGCTGCGTGACCGCCGGCCTGGTCGGGATGGATCCGCGGCTCGAAGAGGCGGCGATGAGCCTGGGGGCCAGTCGGCCTCAGGCGTTCATCAAGGTCACGCTGCCGTTGCTCCGGTCGAGTCTGGTGACGGGCGCAGTGTTCGCCTTCATCATCTCGTTCAGCGACATCAACCTCGCACTCTTCCTCGCCGGCGCCAACGCCCCCAGCCTACCCGTGCAGATCTTTTCGCAGATCCAGTTCGAGGCCGACCCGTCGATCGCCGCTGCATCGGCTCTGCAGATCGTCATCGTCGGGGGGCTCATCCTGCTGGTGCAGCGAGTGCTCCGGCTGCGGCTGATGGTCTGAGCCGTCTCCTCGAGCTCCTTCTGTCGCGTTGTGTCATGATGCCCGCACACCATTCCGCTAGGAGAACGCAATGTCCGAATTCCCCGAGTGCCTGCTGATCGTGACCGCCGAGGTGGACGCGGCGGTCGAAGGCGAATGGAATCGGTGGTACGACACGGTTCACTTGCCAGACGCGCTGAACTGCCCGGGAGTGCGGCGCGGCCGGCGCTATGTATCCACCGGTGAGATATCGGAGAGCGCGGCCGGCAAGACGGAACGGACGGCAAGACGGATCTACACGACGATCTACGAGCTGGACAGCCCGGACGCGATCACCACTGCGGAGTTCCGCGCCATGCGTGGCTGGTACCAGTTCGCGCCGTATGTCCGCTCACGCACGCAGGTGATCGTTCCGGTCGAGGGCCGATAGGTCAGCTGACGGCGCCAGCCCCGCACGAACTCTTAGAATGAGCCTTGGCGCAGTCCCGGCCCCGCCGCTTCGTCCTCCGTGAGGACCGCTTCGGCCGTGTCTTCCCGCCCTGCCGCCGTTCGCGGAAGCGAGCCCGGCTCTGGACGCGGCCGAGACATCGGCAAGCCCGGCGGCATGCTGGACTGGGTAGGCCTGAGAGTACCCGAGTGGTTGGGTGTTAAAGTGGCCCGGTGACCGTCGCCTACGATCCGCGACTCCCCAGCGTCCTCGCGAATCCGTATCCCGTCTTCCGCGAGCTTCAGGATGCCGAGCCCGTTCATCCGAGCGCGGTCCTCGGCGGCTGGGTGGTCACGCGTTACGCGGACGTGAAGGCATGCCTCAGCGACGCGCGGTTGTCGTCGGACCGCATCACGCCCTTCGTGCAGCATCGCGCGGGGCGCGCAGAGGGGGCTGCGCGGCCCACGGACGCGCCCGCGATCGAGACGCTCGGACGAACACTCGGGCTCTGGGCGGTCTTCACCGATCCGCCGAAGCACACGCACCTGCGCGCGCTCATGAATCGTGCGTTCACGCCGCGCGCGGTGGAGCGCCTGCGGCCGCGGATCGCGGAGATCGTGGGGGAGCTGGTCGAACGCCTTCAGGCGCGCGATCACTTGGATCTCATTCGAGATTTTGCCTATCCGCTCCCGATCACCGTCATCGGCGACATGCTCGGTGTACCCGCGACGGATCGCGAGCGCCTCAAGGAGTGGTCGGACGAGCTCGCGACGTTCGTCGGCAGCGCGGTCGCGACGCCGGACAAGTACGAGCGCGCCGCCAAGAGTCTTTCGAAGATGCGAGACTACTTTCGCGGTCTCGTGGTCGAGCGTCGGCGCGGGCCGTGCGATGATCTGTTGAGCGCGCTCGTCGTGGCGGAAGACCGCCACGACGTGCTGAGCGAGGACGAGATTGTCGCGACGTCGATCCTCCTGCTCTTCGCCGGCCACGAGACCACGACGAACCTCATTGGCAACGGCATGCTGGCGCTGCTGCGCGCTCCACGCGAGCTGGCGCGTCTGCGCGACGATCCCGCCCTCGCCGAATCGGCCGTCGAGGAGATGCTGCGGTACGACGGCCCGTCGGGCGTGATGACCCGGGTCGCCGCCGAGGACGTCGCGATCGATGGTGTCAAGATCGCGCGCGGCGATCGCCTTTTCCTCATGATCAACGCGGCCAACCGTGATCCGCGCCAGTTCGACGATCCTGACCGGCTCGACGTCGCGCGTGAGCCAAACCGTCACGTGGCGTTCGGTGCGGGTATTCACTTCTGCGTCGGTGCGCCGCTCGCGCGGCTTGAAGCGCAGATCGCGGTGCCCGCCCTGCTCGCTGCGCTGCCCGACCTCGCGCTCGGGAGCGCGCAACTCGACTGGCTCGACTCGCTGGTCTTTCGTGGAGTACGGTCGCTGCCGGTGACCTTCCGGCCGTCGTAGTGCTTGGGGGCTCCAGCATGAAGTGTCCCCGATGCCAGGTGGAGAACGACGCGGGCGCGCGCTTCTGCGAGGACTGGCTTTACGTCACCGGCGCCGCTCTACGAGAAATACGTTAGGCGCAGCTGGAGCCGCCGCAGCACGAGGTCGTCCCAACCACGGCCAGGCCGCTTGGCCGGCTCGCCGCTTCGGCTTCGTCCCCCTCGAGATCAAAGTTTAGGTGGTACACCTCCCACTCGACGCCGTCGGGATCCTTCACCCAGAACTTGTCCTGATTGGCGTGGCAGCAGTTGACTCCCATCTCCTCCGTCACCGCGAGTCCGGCGCCTTTGACCCGGGCCAGCTGCGCCATTACGGTCTCGACCGAATCGACCTGGACGCCGACGTGGTCGATGGTGCCCACGCCGATGTGGCCGCCCGTTGAAAGAGCAAGATTGACCGGAGCCCATTCGGGCAGGAATTTGACGTAGCCCTGCTTGACCTTGACCGGGTTCCCGCCGAGGAACTTCTCGTAGAAGTCCCGGCTCTTGGCGAGGTCCGACACGTGCATGTGCAGATGAACCTTTGCGCTCATCGCTCTCCCTCAGCAGCAGGCAGTGAGCAGACGCACCAGGGCGGTGACCCTCTCCCGCTGCACCGAATAGTAGATGTACCGCTCTTCCTTCCGGCTCTCGATGAGCCCCGCCCGTCGCAGGATGTCGAGGTGATGGGACAGCGTCGGCCCCGGGATCTCGACCGCCTCCTGGATCTCGCCGACTGACATCTCCCGCCCCGCCTTCACGAGGAGGAAGAAGACCTGGAGGCGGCTGAGATGCGCGAGCGCCTTGAAGGCCTCGACGTGCGTCTCATCGGCTGACAACTGCGCCAGCGGCAGCCGAGCTATCGTCTTCATATTTCCGAGTATATAGAACTATAGAATCGTTGTCAAGTGGCCTTCGCGAAGACGCCCGTCCCGGTCGTGGTTCTGCTGTCCGGCGCGACACCTCTTGCCTTTCAGGGCACGAAGATGGATAGTCCCGGTACCGTCACCCGGGGGAGGAACCGCCATGGCACGCTTGACGATCAACGGTAAATCCATCGACGTCAACGTCAGTCCCAACACGCCCCTGCTGTGGGCCATCCGGGAGCAGATCGGCCTCACCGGCACCAAGTACGGCTGCGGCATCGCGCAGTGCGGCTCGTGCACGGTGCACCTCGACGGCGCGGCGGTCCGCTCCTGCGTGGTGCCCTTCAGCGCGGCCGTCGGCAAGCAGGTCACCACCATCGAAGGCCTCGCCAACGGAGGTGTCCTGCACAAGGTGCAGAAGGCCTGGCTCGACCACGAGGTCCCCCAGTGCGGCTACTGCCAGGCGGGGATGATCATGGCGGTGGCGGCCCTGTTGAAAGCCAAGCCGAAGCCGACCGACGCCGACATCGATGCGGGGATCACCAACATCTGCCGCTGCGGCACGTTCCAGCAAGTGCGTGAGGCCATTCACGCTGCGGCCAAGGCCTGAGGGGTGGATACCATGATCACCAAGATTCCGAAGATGAATCGCCGCTCCTTCGTCATCGGCAGCACCGCGGTCGGCGCCGGGCTCGCGCTCGGCCTGAAGATCCCGTTTGGCGCGAGCGTCGTCCGCGCGCAGGACGGCTCGCCCGAGATCACCGCCTGGGTGGTCATCCGCCCGGACGA
>JBKOZA010000429.1:0-1566 GCA_046725675.1 Candidatus Methylomirabilota bacterium | reverse complement strand
CGTCCCGGTGTCGATCTCGGTGATCACGAACGGCGCCGCCGCGCCTCGCGACACCCCCAGGACCCACTCGACGTACGCCGTCACCGACAACCGCCGGGGCCGCCCGGACTCGTTCGTCAGCGTGAGCCGCGAGATCTTGATCGGGTCGTCGAGCGGCACCACCTGCAGCAGCTCGAGCGCGACGCCGTGCGAGACGTGGTCGAGCCGAGTGTAGCCCTGCCCGTGCCGGATGACGTAGGGCGAGGTCTCCTCGCGGATCGGCAATGCCGTCGGCCCCCACAGGTCCCCCGTCTCGTCGTCCCGGACGTAGACCGCCTCACCCGGCGGGTCGCTGACCGGATCGTTCGACCACGGCGTGAGCTGGTTCTCGCGGCTGTTGACCGACCACGTGTACCCGGAGCCCGACTCGGAGACCTGGAAGCCGAAGTCCGGATTCGAGATCACGTTGATCCAGGGCGCCGGCGTCCACCGTCCCGGGCCGAGGACGGTCACGTACTCGCGTCCATCCTCCGCGAAGCCGCCGAGGTCGTTGCCGAGCTCGAGACCCGGCAGCGCGACCGACACGTCGGGCACCGGCTTGGTCGCCACCGGCCTTCGTGGCGGAGCGAGCGAGGCCACCTCGGGCCGGTACGCGCGCGCCACCTGCTCGGCCAGCGTTCCGCGCCGGCTCGACAGCACCACCCGCGCCGCCGACTCGAGCACGTCACGTTGCGAGGCCGTCATGCGGTCCCCCCGCACGATGTGCACGTGGCCGTGAGTCCCCGGCCCATCATGGGGTCCCGCCGACTGGCTCGTGCGCAGGAGCGTTTCCAGCATCGCCTGCAGATCCTGGGCGTAGGACGGCGCGCGCTCGTTCAGGATCACCAGGTCGACCGCGAGCTGCTTCATCCGCCAGTACTCGTGCGCGCGGAGGAGTTGCCGCACGATACCGACATCCTCCGGCTCGTCGATCCGAACCAGCACGAGCGGAAGGTCGCCCGAGATTCCGAGCGCCCACAGCGCGTCGGGGCCACCCATCTGGCTGGCGAGCACACCCGCCGGGGGCCGCAACGTCCGGTCCGAGTACAGAACGCGGCTGGCCAGGCTCTGGAAGAGGTGCGCCTCGTCGGGGCCGATGCCGAGGTGGTGCTGCTGCACCTGCGCCTGGGTCCAGGCCAGCGTCGCCGCGCGGTCGAACGTGGCCGTATCGCGGTATTTCTCGGCGAGGGCGACGGCCTCGGTGCGCGACGGGGCCACGAGCGTCGAGAACGCGACGCGGACGGTCTCGCCCGGGGGGATCCGCACGCGACGGCGGAGGCTGACGATCGGATCGAGCACCGCGCCGGTCGTGCGGGAGAGCGGGTGGCCGTCCATGACCGCTGCCGGCGTCCGGATCCCGCGCCCGCGCTCGAGGAAGCGGGCACGATCGGTCTCCCATTGCAGGTCGCCCACCGTCTCGCCATCGACGGCCGCCACGTGAGCCAGCCACACCGGGGTCTCGCCGCGCGACCGCGGCCGGCGTGTCGCGAGCAGCGTGTCGAGCTCGGGCAGGCACTCCGTGTGGACGCTCAGGTTGGAAAACGCCGG
>JBKOZA010000428.1:0-4277 GCA_046725675.1 Candidatus Methylomirabilota bacterium | reverse complement strand
CGAGCCAGACACGCCGCGGCCTGGGGCAGCTCGAACGAGCCCGGGACCCAGTGCACGTCCACCGCGTCGTCGGGCACGCCGGCCGAGGAAAACGCCCGCAGGGCGCCCGACAGCATCCGCTTGACGATGCGCTCGTTGAAGCGCGCCGCCACGACCGCGAATCGTGCGCCGCGCACGGAGTCGGCCGCGTGATCGCTCCGATGCGGACGCGGGGCGCGGCCGGCCATGGTCAATCCGGTAGCGAGGTGAGCAGGTGGCCAAGCTTATCGCGCTTCGTACTCAGGTACTTACGGTTCTCCGGGTTCGCCGGAACTTCAAGTGGGATCCGTTCCACGACTTGCAGCCCGTAGCCCTCCAGACCCGCGCGCTTCGTCGGGTTGTTGGTCAGCAGGCGCAGGTTCCGGATCCCGAGGTCCACCAGGATCTGGGCGCCGATGCCGTAGTCCCGCAGGTCGGCCTTGAAGCCGAGCGCGTGGTTGGCCTCGACGGTGTCCATCCCCTGCTCTTGCAATTCGTAGGCGCGGATCTTGTTATGCAGCCCGATCCCCCGGCCTTCCTGGCGCAGGTAGACGATGACGCCCCGCCCGACTTCTTTGATCACGGCCATGGCCTTGGTGAGCTGTGACCCACAGTCGCAGCGCATGGACTGGAACACGTCGCCGGTGAGGCACTCCGAGTGCATGCGCACCAGGACCGGGTCGTCCCCGGCCACGTCTCCCATGACGAGGGCCAAGTGCGTGCGATCGTAGACCGTGGCCTCGTAGGCGACGGCGGTGAACTCGCCGAAGTCAGTGGGCAGCCGGGTGGAGGCGATGCGCCGGACGAGCCGCTCCTTACGCGTGCGGTACTCGATGAGGTCCTTGATCGTGATCATCTTCAGCCCGTGGCGCATGGCCAACTCGGTGAGCCGGGGGAGTCGGGCCATGTTCCCGCGCTCGTCCAGTACCTCGCAGATCACGCCGGCCGGGTAACAGCCAGCCAGGCGAGCCAGGTCCACCGCCGCCTCGGTGTGACCTGCGCGCCGGAGCACGCCGCCGTCCTTCGCGCGCAGCGGGAAGATGTGGCCGGGCACGGTGAGGTCCTCGGCCGTGATCTGGGGATCGACCAGCGTGCGGATGGTCACGGCCCGGTCGTAGGCCGAGGTGCCGGTCGTCACCCCGCGACGGGCGTCCACAGTGACGGTGAAGGCCGTGCCCATCGGCGCCGTGTTCTCCGCGACCATCATTCCGAGCTTCAGCTCATCCAGACGCTCGCCGGTCATCGGCATGCAGACGAGGCCACGGCCGTGGGTGGCCATGAAGTTCACTGCCTCCGGCGTGGCCTTCTCGGCAGCCAGGACCAGATCGCCTTCGTTCTCCCGGTCCTCGTCGTCGACGACCAGCAAGATGCGTCCCTGGCGAACCTCCTCCAGGGCCTCTTCGATCGTGACGAATGAGCTCATGCCATTCCCTTCAGCTCGAGCGAGCGCTGCAAATACTTGCCGATCACGTCCGTCTCGAGGTTCACCGCCTGCCCCCGGGCCAATCGCCCGAACGTCGTCACTGCCAGCGTGTGCGGAATCACCATGATCTCGAACGCCCGCGCATCCAGCGCGGCGATCGTGAGGCTGACGCCGTCCACCGCCACCGAGCCCTGGGGCACGAGCAACGGCGCCAGAGCCGGGCCGGGCAACGCGATCCGCACCCGCGCCGTTGATTCTACACGCGTCACGGCCTCGACGGTCCCGATGCCGTCGACGTGGCCGAGGACCAGATGACCGCCGACCGCCGCGCCGAAGCGCAGGGGCCTCTCGAGGTTCACGGCATCCCCCACCGTGAGCCCTCCCAGCGTCGTGCGGGCCAGCGTCTCGGGCCCCACCTCGAAAGCCAGGGCGCTCGGCTTGGCGGCGACCACGGTGAGGCACACGCCGTTGACGGCCACGCTGGCGCCGATCTCGCTGCCCTCTCGCACGACGCTGGCCATCACGTCCAGGCGAACGACGTCGCCGGTGCGCTCGAGCGCGCGCACGGTACCGAGCTCCTCGACGATGCCGGTGAACATCAGCCGCCGCCGATGACGTCCGCCTCGAGGAGCAGGTCGTCCCCGAGGGCCGTCACACCGATCGGGCCGAGTCGCAGCGCGGTCTTGAGGTCGCGCCCCGCGCCTCCCACGACACCGGTCGCCTCGCGGCCACCGAGCAGCAGAGGGGCCACGAACAGCGCCACGCGGTCCACCAGGCCGGCCTCCACGAATGCCGCATGCGTCTCCGCCCCACCCTCCACGAGCAGCGCCCGAACCTCCAGATCGAAGAGCCGCGCCAGCAGCGAGACCGGATCGACGCGGCCGCCCCGGGTGCGACAGCGCACCACCGTGGCGCCGGCCGCTTCTAGCACCGCCACGCGTGCGGGCGGCGCCTGCTCGCCGACCGCGATCAGCGCGCGCGCCGGCGTGGCGGCGTGGATCAGCCGCGCGGTGGCGTCGAGGCGGGCCCAGCTGTCGAGCACCACCCGATAAGGCTCGCGCGGCCACGGCTCCGAGAGTCTGACCGTCAGGGCGGGGTCATCGCGCAGCGCGGTCGTCGCCCCGACGACGATCGCGTCGGATTCCGCCCGCAGCTTGTGGGCGCGCCGGCGCGCCGGCTCGCCGGTGATCCACCTGGACACGCCGTGGACGTCGGCCAGCTTGCCATCGAGGGTGGCCGCGGCCTTCAGCGTGACGTGAGGCCGGCGCTCCCGGACCGCCGTCACCCAGGCGCGGTTTTGCCGTTCCGCCTCCTCGGTGAGCAGGCCGACCTCGACCGGCACGCCGGCGGCGCGGAGCCACTCGGCGCCGCCGCCGACGACCACCGGGTTGGGATCCTTCATGGCGGCCACCACCCGGGCCAGCCCCCCGCGCAGCACGGCGGGCGCGCACGGCGGCGTGCGCCCCTGGTGCGCGCACGGCTCCAGCGTCACGTAGAGGGTGGCCCCCCGCGCCGCGTCGCCGGCGGCGGCGAGCGCCTCGATCTCCGCGTGCGGACCGCCCGCTCTCTGGTGAAATCCCTCGCCAACCACGCGGCCGTCGCGCACCACGACGGCGCCGACGAGCGGATTGGGCGACGTGAGCCCACGCCCGCGCTCGGCCAGCTCGAGCGCGCGGCGCATGAAGCCCGGGTCGCTCACGCGCCGGGTACCAGAGCGTCGACGAAGCGGGCGGGATCGAAGGGCTGCAGATCGTCGACGCGCTCCCCCACCCCGATCAGCGTCACCGGCAGCTTCAGCTCCCGGACAATCCGCACGACGATGCCGCCCTTGGCGGTGCCGTCGAGCTTGGTCAGGGCCACGCCGGTGAGTCCGACCGCCTCGTGGAACATCTTGGCCTGCGCGAAGCCGTTCTGACCGGTAGGGGCATCGAGCACCATCAGCGACTCGTGCGGCGCCCCCGGAATCTGCCGCTCGACCACTCGCCTGAGCTTGCCGAGCTCGTCCATCAGATTGCTCTTCGTGTGCAGCCGACCGGCGGTGTCGATGATGAGCACGTCGGCGCTGCGCGCCATCGCCGCCTTGACCGCGTCGAAGACGACGGCCGCAGGATCCGAACCGGCCGCCTGCCGCACGACCTCGACGTCGATCCGCTGACCCCACGTCTCCAGCTGCTCGATGGCAGCCGCCCGGAAGGTGTCGGCGGCGGCCAGCAGCACGTGCCGGCCGTCCGCCTTGAGGGCGGCCGCCAGCTTGGCGCAGGTGGTCGTCTTGCCGGAGCCGTTGACCCCCAGGACCAGCACGACACTGGGTCGGGAGTCGAGAGCGAGGGGCCGGGCCGGGCCGAGCGTGTCGAGCAGGAAGCGACGCAGCACCGGGCGCAGCTGCGCGGCGCGCGTGACGGTCCCGTACATCACCTCCTCGCGACCGCGGTTGACGAAGTCGGCAGCCATGACGGCCCCGAGGTCGGCGCCGATCAGCACCTCCTCCAGCTCTTCCCACAGCGCATCGTCGATCGGGCGGTCGGGCTCGAGGACAGTCTGCAACCCAGAGGATAGGTACTCCTGCGAGCGGCGGAGGCTCTCGCGCAGCCGTTCCCCGAGTCCGGACAGGAACTTCATCCCGGGTAGTGTACCTCTCCGGGACGCGGGCTCAGCGGCTCTCGGGCGGCAGGACCAGCCGGGGAATGACGACGCCGCGGGCCCCGAGCGGCGGCAACGCGCGTCCGTTGAGCTCGAAGCTCACCCCGCCCGCGTTGCCGACCGTGATCGTGAAGGGCCGGTCGGACACCCACTCACGCACCTCGCCGGCGGGGACGGTCTCGTCGCTGCTCCGGCC
>JBKOZA010000427.1:0-10895 GCA_046725675.1 Candidatus Methylomirabilota bacterium | reverse complement strand
GCGAACCCGGCGCGCGTCGGTTCCTTCGTCTCACGCCACAGCACGATGAGGGCAGGTCGGTCGATGCGTCTGCCTCGCTGGAAGAGCGCCTGGAATTCGGCGCTGGTGGTCAACCGCTCGCGTCGAGGGAAGCGCCCTGCTACACGGTGAGTCGTTTGCGTCCCTTGGCGCGCCGCCGCCGCAGCACCTTCCGCCCGCCCTTCGTCTTCATGCGTTCGCGGAAGCCGTGCGTCTTGGCGCGTCGGCGTCGATTGGGTTGGAACGTCCGCTTCATGACCGCGCTCCCCTTTCCGCTCGTCGAACCGCCTCAGTGTAGACAGCACGTGAGAGTCCGTCAACCGACGAAGGGCCTTGCGACTTCTTCTTGGCGTGTGCTACGGTGCCGCATTCTTCGCTCCGATGAGAGGTGCCGTGTCGCGATGCCCCGGCGCGGCTAGCGCGGCGGGATACCCCAACGATCGTGGCGTTATCGAGTTATCCCCACATGTGGATAACTCTGTGTGTAAGTGAGGGCCCCGGCCGTGCTGGATAGCCTTTGGACTCGTCTTCTCGATTCCGCCGCTCACAAGCTCGCCCCCGCAGTCCTCGATTCCTGGGTGCGTCCCTGCCGCCTTCTGGCGGTGGAGGGTGACCACCTGCGAATCGGTGCGCCGAATCGCTTCTCGCGTGATTGGCTCACGCAACATCATCTCGACGCGCTCCGCCAGGCGGCGGCCGAGGCGGTGGGCGGCCAGCCGCGGGTGTCGATCGTCGTCGATGATTCGATCGCGCCCGTCACCGACGATGCGCCGCCGCCGGTGCCCGTCGGGCGGCCGGTGGGGGGCGGCACAGCCGAGGGCCTGAACCCGCGCTACACGTTCGACACGTTCGTCGTCGGCTCCTCGAACCAGTTCGCCCAGGCCGCCTGCCAGGCCGTCGCCGAGCTTCCCTCCAAGGCCTACAATCCGCTGTTCATCTATGGCGGGGTCGGACTCGGCAAGACGCATCTGCTCCACGCGGTCGGCCACGAGACGGTGCGGCTGTTCCCCGGCATGACGGTCGTCTACCTGTCGTCGGAGCGCTTCACGAATGAGCTCATCAACGCGATCCGCTACGACCGAACGGCCGAGTTTCGCGCCCGTTACCGCACCATCGACCTGCTCCTGATCGACGACATCCAGTTCATCTCGGGGAAGGAGCGAACGCAGGAGGAGTTCTTCCACACGTTCAACGACCTCTACGAATCGCGCAAGCAGATCATCGTCTCCAGCGACTGCTCGCCGAAGGACATTCCGGAGATCGAGGAGCGGTTGCGCTCACGGTTCGAGTGGGGATTGATTGCCGACATCCAGCCGCCGGACTTCGAGACGCGCGTGGCCATCCTCAAGAAGAAGGCCGCGCTCGAGCGCGTCCGCCTGGCCGACGACGTCGCCTACCTGATCGCCAGCCGCGTGAAGTCGAACATCCGCGAGCTGGAGGGCTCGCTCACCCGCATGATCGCCTTCTGCGCGCTCACCGGACGGGAGATGAGCGTCGACCTCGCCCAGGAGGTCCTGTCGGATCTGTGGGGGGACGAGGAGAAGGTCATCACCATCGAGCACATCCAGCGCAAGGTCAGCGACTTCTTCGGCGTGAAGCTCAGCGACCTCAAGGCCAAGAATCGGACCAAGGCCGTCGCCTTCCCGCGCCAGATCGCGATGTACCTCGCCCGTCAGCTCACGCATGCGTCGCTGTCCGAGGTCGGCCGGGCCTTCGGCGGCAAGGACCACACGACCGTGCTGCACGCGGTGGACAAGTTGCAGACCCTCCTGCAAGACGATCCCAAACTGCGCAAGACGATCGACGGGCTTATCCAGGGCATCACACTGTGATCCCCCGACGTACCGGCGATCTCCACAGGGTTATCCCCGCCGGCGTCGCTCGACCACTCTCGATCTGTTCACTACTTCCACCGCGCTCACTCCGTCCACAGCGCTCGACGGCTACGCCTACGACGAAGTTGTGTATCTTGTTCTAAACAACCACGGAGATTCTCATGGAAGTCGTTCTCGATCGTGATGCGTTCCTCAAGGGCCTTCAGATGGTCCAGAACATTGTCGAGCCGCGGCAGACCCTGCCGATCCTCGCCAACGTCCTGCTCGAGACCGAGGAAGGCACCGTGCGTCTCACCGCGACCGATCTGGAAGTCGGCGCCCGCGTCGCCGTTCCGGCTCGCGTCGTTGGCAAGGGCGCCATCACGGTCTCGGCGCGAAAGCTCGCCGAGATCGTCAAGGAGCTGCCCGCGGCCGCGGTGGCGCTCAAGGTGGGGGACAACGCCGGGGTGAGCCTGCGCTGCGCCGGCGTGACGTACAAGCTCGTGGGCATGCCACCTGACGATTTTCCGCCCGTGGTGCCCGCGTCGCCGGGCGCCTGGCTGACTCTCGAGGCGAAGGTTTTGCGCGACATGCTGACGCAGACCAGCTTCGCGATCTCCCACGACGAGACCCGATACGCGCTGAACGGTGTGCTCTTCTCGCTCTCGGGGAACGACATGCGGCTGGTGGCGACAGACGGCCATCGGCTGGCGCTGGCCGTGCGGACGCTGGGCGAAGTCGGTCGAGCCGTCACCGGCATCGTGCCCCGCAAGGCCATCGCGGAGGTCATGCGCGTCCTCGGCGCCGGAGAGCAGGTGCAGATCGGGATCACCGAAAACCAGTTCGTGCTCCAGATGCCGAACTTCGTCATGACCGCGCGCCTGATCGAGGGACAGTTCCCGAACTACGAGGCGGTCATCCCCAAGGCACACCCGGGCAAGCTCGTCATCAGCCGGGCGGCGATCGCTGCCGCGCTGCGGCGGGTGTCCGTCATGGCCGAGGAGCGCAACAAGCCCGTGAAGATCGTGCTGGCCCCGGCGGTGCTCAGGATCATGGCCTCGAGCCAGGACATGGGGGAAGCGGAGGAGACGCTCGACGTCGACTACGCCGGGGAAGAGCTCGCCATCGGCTTCAATTCGCGCTACCTGCTGGACGCCATCGGGCCGATCGAGAATGAGCAGATCGTGATCGAATTCAAGGACTCCCTGAGTCCGGGAGTGGTCAAGAGCGTCTCGGACGACGGGTACTGCTGTGTTATAATGCCAATGCGAATTTAGTGAGGATTTTCGCTCGAAAAATGGGAGTCTTAGAGGGTGCAGATAGGTTGTGTTCAGCTCCTGGAATTTCGCAACTATCGCACCCTCTCGTATCGGCCCGAAGCTAGAATTAACCTCCTCACCGGACGCAACGCACAGGGTAAGACCAATCTCCTCGAAGCCCTGGCCGTTCTGCTGACTGGTCGTTCATTTCGGACCTCACGCCTCGGTGACCTTCCAAGGTGGGGGGCCGATTCGGCGGTTCTGGGCGGTGACCTTCAACGGTCCGAGGGCGTCCGGGCGGTCCGGCGGACGATCCAGCGGAACGACGGCGGGACGTGGCAGGTCAGCGGGGAGACCTGTCCATGGGCCCGCGTCATCGTGTTCGGGTGGCAGGATCTAGCGATCCTGCACGGGGCTCCGGTGGCGCGGAGGATGTTCATCGACGGCTTCGCGGCGCGGCTGTACACGAGTCACGTGCCAGCACTGCTGCGCTATCGGAGGCTTCTCGAGCAGCGCAATCGTCTGTTGCAGTCGCGAGCGCCGGCCGAACGACTGGCGCCGTGGGACGAGCAGGTCGCAACGTTGGGCATGGAGCTCATCGACCGTCGCCGACGGGCGGTGGCCGCGCTGCAGACCGAGATCGCGCGTGTGTACCCGGCGGTGAGCGGTGCGCGCCACAAGGTGCAGGTGAGCTACCGCAGCGTCGTCGGTGAGGCGACCGAGCCGGTGGCCCTGGTGGCGGCCCTGGGGCAGGCACGCGCCGTGGAGCTGCGGCGCGGCCAGACCCTGGTGGGGCCGCATCGGGACGATCTGGCGATCGAGCTCGACGGCGTCGACGCGCGGGCCTTCGGCTCGCGCGGCCAGCAGCGGCTGCTGGCGCTGGCCCTGCGGCTGGCCGAAGTGTGGCCGGTGGCCGACGCGGCCGGCACCAGTCCCGTCCTGCTGCTCGACGATGCGCTCTCGGAGCTGGATCCGGAGGTGCGCGGCAACGTGCTGCGCGAGATCCAAGGGGCCGAACAGGTCTTCCTGACCTCGCCGGAGACGTTGGAGGTGGGTGGCGCGGCGCGGTGGGTCGTTGACGGAGGAGGAATCGTCGCGGCATGAGCGCTGAGTCCTATACCGCGAGCGACATCAAGGTCCTCGAGGGCCTGGAGGCGGTCCGCAAGCGCCCCGCCATGTACATCGGCGATACCGGCGCCTACGGGTTGCATCACCTCGTGTACGAGGCCGTGGACAACGCGGTCGACGAGGCGCTCGCCGGCTACTGCGATTCGATCAAGGTCATCCTGCACTCGGACGGCTCGGTGTCGATCGGCGACAACGGTCGTGGCATTCCCGTCGACGTCCACAAGGACTCGGGCAAGTCCGCCGCGGAAGTGGTGCTGACGGTGCTGCACGCCGGCGGCAAGTTCGAGCACTCCGCCTACAAGGTCTCCGGAGGTCTACACGGGGTCGGGATCTCGGTCGTCAACGCCCTCAGCGAATGGCTGGAGGTCGAGATTCGCCGGGGCGGCAAGACGTGGACGCAGCGGTACGAGAAGGGAGGCGCGCCGACCGGTCCGCTGACGGGCGGGGAAGCGACCAAGAAGCACGGGACAATCATCCGGTTCAAGCCCGACGCCACGATCTTCGAGGACGTCACGTTCTCGTTCGACACGCTGTCGAACCGGCTGCGCGAGCTGGCCTTCCTGAACAAGGGCCTGAAGATCGTCATCGAGGACGAGCGCGACGGCCGCAGCCACACGTTCCTCTACAAGGGCGGCATCATCGAGTTCATCAAGCACCTGAACCAGAACAAGACGCCCATCCACCCGAAGGTCCTCTACTTCGAGGGCAAGAAGGGCGAGATCGAAGTCGAGGTGGCCCTGCAGTACAACGACGGGTACCAGGAGAGCGTGTTCTCGTTCGCGAACAACATCAACACGCGCGAGGGCGGCACGCATCTCACGGGCTTCCGGGCCGCGCTGACGGGGACGCTCTCCGGCTACGCCCAGAACAACGGGTTCCTCAAGAACTTCAAGGGCGGCGTGAGCGGCGACGACGTGCGCGAGGGGCTGTGCGCGGTCGTGTCGGTGCGGCTGCCCGACCCGCAGTTCGAGGGCCAGACGAAGGCCAAGCTTGGCAACACGGACCTCAAGGGCCTCGTGCAGCAGGTCGTCAACGAGAAGCTGGCCGAGGCCTTCGAGGAAGATCCCACCACGGCGCGCAAGATCGCCGACAAGTGCGTGCGGGCGGCTCAAGCCCGAGAGGCGGCGCGCAAGGCGCGCGAGCTGACCCGCAAGGGCGGGCGTGACGACGAGGGCCTGGCCGCCAAGCTGGCCGACTGCTCCGAGCGGGAGCCGCAGTACCGCGAGCTGTTCATCGTGGAGGGCGACTCGGCCGGCGGCTCGGCCAAGCAGGGGCGCGACCGCCGGACGCAGGCCGTGTTGCCGCTGCGCGGCAAGATCATCAACTCGGAGAAGGCGCGCTACGACAAGGTTCTCTCCCACAACGAGATCCGCTTGCTCATCTCGGCCATGGGCACCGGCATCGGCACCGACGAGTTCGACCTGAGCAAGCTGCGCTACCACAAGATCATCCTGATGACGGACGCCGACGTAGACGGCGCCCACATCCGGACGCTGCTCCTGACGTTCTTCTTCCGTCACATGAACGCGGTCATCGAGGCCGGCCACCTGTACATTGCCCAGCCGCCGCTGTTCAAGGTCAAGAAGGGCAAGGTCGAGAAGTACCTGATGAACGAGCGCGAGTTCGAGGATTTCTTCCTGTCGGCGTGGGTCACCACCGCCAGCGTCAAGGTGTCCGGCACGAAGCTGCCGCTGACCGGCGAGGCGCTCCTCGAGCTGCTCCGGGCGGTCGCGGAGTACCGGACGCTCTTCGCCAAGCTGACCAAGCGCGGCGTCCCCGGAGACGTCCTCGGGGAGCTCCTCCGTCAAAAGTTCCGCGGCACGAAGCGGGGCGTCAGCCACGCCGACGTCGCCAGCGCCGTGGTGGCGGCGGCCGCCGCCGTCGACGGCCACACCATCGAGGCGCGGCCCGGTGACACCGGTGACGCGCAGACGATCGTCATTGCCGGGCCGCCCACGGTGTCGTTCAGCACGGAACTGTTCAAGTCCCCCGATTACGTGACGCTCCTGGAGCTGTGGGAGAAGCTGGCGGCGGCGGCCAAGGGGCCGACGACCATCCTCGACGAGCACGGTCGCGAGACGCCGGTGAAGAGCCTGAACGAGCTGTGGGACGTGGCCCTGGAGAAGTCGCGGCACGGCGCCACCTTCCAGCGCTACAAGGGCCTCGGCGAGATGAATCCCGAGCAGCTGTGGGAAACGACCATGAACCCGGAGACACGGACCTTCCTGAAGGTCACGATGGAAGACGCCGTGGGCGCCGACGAGATGTTCACCGTGCTCATGGGCGACGCCGTGGAACCGCGGCGGCTGTTCATCGAACAGCACGCGCTCGACGTCGCCAACCTGGACATCTAGATGCCCGACCGCCAGATCAACGCCCCCATCGAAGAGGAGATGCGGAAGTCGTACCTCGACTACGCGATGTCCGTCATCGTGGGGCGCGCGTTGCCGGACATCCGCGACGGCCTCAAGCCCGTCCACCGCCGGGTGTTGTACACGATGCAGCTGCTGGGCCTCGCGTGGAACCGCGGCTACAAGAAGTCGGCCCGGGTCGTCGGCGACTGCATGGGGAAGTTCCACCCCCACGGCGACTCGGCGATCTACGACACGCTGGTGCGGATGGTGCAGGACTTTTCGCTACGCTATCCGCTCGTCGACGGGCAGGGGAACTTCGGTTCGATCGATGGCGACCCGGCCGCGGCCATGCGGTACACGGAAGCGCGCATGGCGCGGATCGCCCACGAGATGCTGGCCGACATCGACAAGGACACCGTCGATTTCGCGCCGAACTACGACGACAACGAGACCGAGCCCGTCGTCCTGCCGACGCGGATTCCCAACCTCCTCGTCAACGGCTCGGCCGGCATCGCGGTCGGCATGGCCACCAACGTGCCCCCCCACAACCTCACCGAGGTCGTCAACGGGCTGGTCGCGCTCATCGATCGCCCGGAGACGACGATCGAGCAGCTCGCCCAGATCATCACCGGGCCGGACTTTCCCACCGCGGGCTATATCTACGGCACCGCGGGTATCCGCGAGGCCTACGCCACCGGCCGGGGGACCATCACGCTGCGGGCCAAGGCCCATTCCGAAAAGCTCCGGGGCGGGCGCGAGGCGATCATCATCAGCGAGCTGCCGTACCAGGTGAACAAGGCTTCCCTCATCGAGAAGATCGCCGAGCTGAGCCGGGAGAAGAAGCTCGAGGGCATCTCCGAGATCCGGGACGAGTCCAATCGCGAGGGCATCCGGGTCGTGCTGGAGTTGGGGCGCGGGGAGATCCCCCAGATCGTCCTCAACCAGCTCTACAAGCACACCCAGATGCAGACGACGTTCGGCATCATCATGCTGGCGCTGGTCGATCGGCGTCCCCAGGTGGTCAACCTCAAGGAGATGCTGGAGGCCTTCATCAAGTTCCGCCGCGAAGTGGTGACGCGGCGGACCCGCTTCGACCTGGCCAGGGCCGAGGAGCGGGCCCACATCCTGGCCGGGCTCCGGAAGGCAGTGGAGCAGCTCGACCTGGTCATTCGCATCATCCGCCAGGCCGCCAACGCCGACGCCGCCCGCGACGAGCTCATGCGCCGGCTGGACCTGACCGAGATCCAGGCCAAGGCGATCCTGGACATGCAGCTGCGCCGGCTGGCCGCGCTGGAGCGGCAGAAGATCATCGAGGAGCACGAGGAGACCCTCAAGCTCATCGAGGATCTCAAGGGCATTCTCGCGTCCGACGTCCGGCTGATGGGCATCATCAAGGAGGAGCTCAGCGCCATCAAGGACGAGTACGGCGACGCCCGCCGCACCGAGATCCTCACCGAGACCACCGATCTCACGATCGAGGATCTCCTCGCCGACGAGGAGATGGTCGTCACCATCACCCGCTCCGGTTACATCAAGCGGACGCACGTCGAGGCCTACCGCAGCCAGCGACGCGGCGGCAAGGGCGTGACGGGCATGGAGACGAAGGAGGAGGACATCGTCGAGGACCTGTTCATCGCCTCGACGCATTCCTACCTGCTCTTCTTCACCAATCTCGGCAAGGCGCACTGGCTCAAGGTCCACGAGATCCCCGAGGGCGGCCGCGCCGCCAAGGGCAAGGCGATGGTGAATCTCCTGGCCCTGGGCGAGGGCGAGCAGGTGGCGACGTGCGTGCCGGTGCGCGACTTCAACGCCGGCGGCTACGTGCTGTTCGTCACCCGACAGGGCAAGGTGAAGAAAACCGAGCTGGAGGCGTACTCGCACCCGCGGGCCGGCGGCATCCAGGCGATCGGGCTCGAGGACGGTGATCGGCTCATGACGGCGCGCCGCACCGACGGCCAGCGTGAGGTGATGATCGCCACCAAGCTGGGCATGGCCATCCGCTTCTCCGAGGACGAAGTCCGACCGATGGGCCGCGGCGCGGTCGGCGTACGGGGCATCGACGTCGACGACGGCGACCAGGTGATCGGCGCCGACGTCGTCCAGGAAGGCGCCCAGATCCTGACCGTGACGGAACGGGGCTTCGGCAAGCGGACGCCGCTCGAGGAGTACCGGCTCCAGGGTCGGGCCGGCAAGGGGATCATCGACATCAAGACCGCCGGTCGCAACGGCACCGTGGTCGGCATGCTGCAGGTCCGGTCGGGCGACGACGTGCTGATCGTCACCACCAAGGGCAAGGTCATCCGCATCCACGCGGACGAGGTGTCCTCGCAAGGCCGCAACACCATGGGCGTGCGCATCATCGATCTCGATGCCGACGATCGGGTAGGCTCCATCGCGCGCGTCGAAGCGGAAAGTCCCGCCCCGGCCGAGACGACGTAGCCGGTCGTGCTGGACCTGCGCCTCATTCGCGAGCAGCCCGACACCGTCGCCCGAGCCCTGGCCGACAAGGGCGGCGCCGAGCTGATCCAGGCGATCCTGGCCCGCGACGCCGAGCGCCGACGCCTGATCAAGGACGCCGACGATCTCAAGGCGCAGCGGAACCGGACGTCCACGGAGCTCGCCCGGTTCCGGGGCGAGGTGCCCGAAGCGCTCCGCGCCGAGATGCGCGCCGTCGGCGACCGCATCAAGACGCTGGACGCCGAGCTCAAGGACGTCGACGTCGCCATCGAAGGTCTGCTCGTCCAGGTCCCCAACGTGCCACATCCCTCCGTCCCGCCGGGCACGAGCGACGCCGACAACGTCGAGGTTCGCCGCTGGGGCACACCGCGGGAGTTCGGCTTCACCCCGCGACCCCACGAGGAAGTCGGCGAGGCGCTCGGCCTGCTCGACATGGAGCGGGCGGCCAAGATCGCCAAATCCCGGTTCGGCGTGCTGTGGGGTCCCCTGGCGCGAGTGGAGCGGGCGCTCGCCCAGTTCATGCTCGACGTGCAGACGCAGGAGCACGGCTACACGGAAGTCTGGGTGCCCCACCTCGTGAGCGGCGAGACGATGCTCAAGACCGGCCAGCTCCCCAAGTTCGAGGACGGGCTGTTCAAGACGGTCGAGGCCGACGAGGGCCGGACGCTCTATCTGATCCCCACCGCCGAGGTGTCGCTCACCGCGCTGCACGGTGGCGAGGTGCTCCCGGAGCGCACCCTGCCGCGCCGCTACACCGCCTTGACGGCGTGCTATCGCAGGGAGGCGGGCACCTACGGCAAGGACATGAAGGGCATCTTCCGCAATCACCAGTTCGACAAGGTCGAGCTGGTCAAGATCACGAACGCCGACCGCTCGTGGCAGGAGCTGGAGTCGCTCGTGAACGACGGCGAGGAGATCCTGCAGCGGCTCGAGCTGCCCTACCGTGTCGTGGAGCGCTGCGCCGGCGACGTCGGCTTCAGTGCCGCCAAGGGGTACGACATCGAGGTGTGGCTACCGGGCCAGGGCAAGTATCGAGAAATCTCGTCCTGCTCGAACTACGCGGACTTCGGGGGCCGGCGCGTCGACATTCGCTACAAGCCCGAGGCGGGGGGCAAGCCCGAGTTCTGCCATACGCTCAACGGCTCCGGGTTGGCGGTCGGCCGGACGCTGATCGCCGTCCTCGAGAACTACCAGGAAGCGGACGGCAGCGTGACGATCCCCAAAGCCCTGCGGTCCTACCTTCCAGGCATCGAGCGGCTGACGTCTGGCCGGTGAGCGGGCCCGGCCCGTCGGCATTGTTTACAACGGCCTACCCATGCTACGGTCGCTTGCCGGAGTTCAATCGTAGGTAGCCAAGGAGCCGCGATGCCCGAACATACGGATCCGACCCCCGAACAGTCCCTTTCCCGTCGCGAAGCCCTCAAGCTGGCCGGCGCCATCGCTGCCCTCGGCGCTGCGCTTGGCGTTCGTCCCGCCAGCTCCATCGCCCAGGGCAAGGAAGAGGGCAAGACGGAGGGTAAGACGGAGGGCAAGACCGAGGGGAAGGCCAAGGCCAAGACCGAGGGCAAGGCGAAGGCAAAGACCGAGGGCAAGGCCAAGGCGAAGGGTGAGGGGAAGGGCGACGCGAAGGCCGAGGGCAAGGCCGAGACGAAGGGCGAAGGCAAGGCCACAGGCAAGTAGCGCCGCGGCAGCAGTCTTCGCTGCTCGCGAGGTGGAGGGCTACCCGTTCCCTACGGCGACGCGATAGCCAGGGTCGACTTCAGCCTCCGGCGCGACAGCCCGTTCTTGTACGTGTGCAACGCCTGCAACCGGTGTTGCCACCACAAGGCCATCCGGGTCGGGCCGTACGAGAGCCTGCGGCTGTC